>JBEIKN010000093.1:0-7403 GCA_040379725.1 Flavobacteriales bacterium | reverse complement strand
GATAAAAATTGAGTCACAAATTGAGCTTCTAAGAGTTTAGGGCTCACTATGCTATTGGCATTTAAGACATGAATCATCTTATTGTACAACTCCATTAAATACACTGCAGGTAATCTGCCCCCGCGGCCACTTGAAACACCGCACATAGCGAATACTTTACCTTTCCACATATCGATGAATTGTCCAGATCCGAACACATTCACCATTTGAAACAACTCTGCACTTGGAAACCAGTTGTATTCTGGTGTAAGCACTATGATTAATTTAGCGTTTGAACAGACATCTACTAAGCTAGTTTGCCATTCTGATAAATGTGCAGCCTGGACTTGACCTTGATTGAAGAAAGGCAAATCGTAGGATTGAAAGTTCAATAGCTGAACCGGCAATTGATGTTGTTCTTGAATAATCTTTGACAGGGCTTTTGCGACCTTTAATGTATTGTTATTGGATCTTGAGGACCCACTGATAATTGCAATCATGTTAATTGAAATAATATTGATTTAGAAATTGATACAGATTAAATCCTATTTTGTTTGAAGATTGCGTTAAATTCTGAATCAATGCTTGTTTATCGATGTGTTTAAGATGATGCTGAGCAATTAATTGCAAAGATTTTTCAGCCAGCAATTGCACTGCTTTACCAGACTTTTCTTGCTGAGCTTGATGATGCAAAACAGCCTGCCATAAATCAACTATACCTATACTTTGACTGGCAACCGTTTTAATGACAGGAATTTCCCAATCATTGGCTTTTTGATGCACCATGGCTGTCAAATTTTTTACAAAATGGTCTGCGCCATCGCGGTCAGCTTTATTGACAACAAACACATTGGCAATTTCCATTAACCCACTTTTAAGGGTTTGAATTTCATCGCCCGCTTCTGGCACCAAAACAACAACTGTGGTATCAGCTAAGCCTGAAATTTCAACTTCACTTTGACCTACTCCAACCGTTTCAACAATTACCACATCAAATCCTGAATGTTTCATTACATCAGTCATTTCAATCATCTTTGCCGACAAACCACCTAAGCTCCCTCTAGTAGCGACAGAGCGAATAAACACGTCGGGATGATTAAAATGCTCTGACATTCTTATTCTATCTCCCAACAAAGACCCATAATTGAAGGGCGAAGTGGGATCAACTGCTAAAACAGCAATCTTCTTTTTTTCTGAGAGCAAATGGCTGATTAAGGCATTCACCAAACTACTTTTACCTGCCCCCGGTGGACCAGTAAAACCAATAACTGGGACATGCTGATCAAAAGGCAAAGAGGCTAATAAGGCTGCACTTTCTGGATAGTCATTTTCCACCCAAGTTAGGGCACGAGCAATGACTCTATGGTCATTCGAGGCGAGTGATGCTATATGAATATCTAATGACTTCAAAGTTTTACGCAAACATTTTTAGGCTCTGTAAAAAAACGCATGGCCTCCCATCCGCCTTCTCTCCCCACTCCGCTGCTTTTCACACCTCCAAAAGGTGTTCTTAAGTCTCTGAGCAACCAGCAATTGATCCAAACGATACCGCTTTGAATATTAGCGGCCATATGATGCGCTTTTGTCAAATGTTCTGTCCAAATGGTACATGCCAAACCGTATTCTGTACAATTGGCCATAGTGAGGGCTTCTTCGACGTTATCAAAGGGCATAATACTCACAACAGGTCCAAATATTTCTTCAGTATTACATCGACAATCATGAGCAAGGCCTTCAATAATAGTCGGCGCAATAAACCAACCTTGGCTATTGTTGCCTTCTAATTGAATGGATTGTCCACCACAAAGCAATTGTCCACCTTCAGACTTGGCTAGTTCAATGTATGAAAGCACTTTGTCAAAATGACCTTTGCTCGCAATAGCACCAATCTTGGTATCAGGATCCAAAGGGTTACCAACCTTTAATTTAGCCACTTCAGTCAATAAAGCCTGTTTAAATTTTTCATAAATTGGTCGTTCAACCATGATTCTTGATCCGCACAAACAAATTTCGCCTTGATTCAAAAAAGAAGTTTGAACTGTGGTTGCTAAGGCCTTATCAAAATCACAATCTGCAAATATGATGTTGGGATTTTTGCCGCCTAGTTCTAAACTGAGTTTTTTGAACATTGGAGCAGCAACCGAGGCAATGTGTTTTCCTGTTGTAGTACCTCCTGTAAATGAAATGGCTTTAATATTCGGATGACTCACCAAGGCGTTCCCTACTTTAGGTCCAAGGCCGTGCACAATATTGAGCACTCCTTTGGGCAAACCAATCTTTTGACAGATTTCAGATAACATAAAAGCCGTCATAGGTGTAATCTCGCTTGGCTTTGCAACCACACAGTTCCCCGCCGCTAAAGCTGGTGCAATTTTCCAAGTAAACAAATACAAGGGCAAATTCCAAGGGCTAATACAGCCAACCACTCCTACCGCTTGTCTGAGGGTATAATTGATGGCATGGCCTTCCATGGAATGGCTTTCAGATGCAAATTGCATAGCTGCAGTTGCAAAAAACCTAAAATTCTGAGCTGCTCTGGTGATTTCATTTTTTGCCAACCATAATGGTTTTCCTTGATCGATACTTTCGGCTAACGCCAAAGCTTCGTTGTTTAAATCAATTTGCTCTGCTATGGCATTAAGCCACTTGAAGCGTTCTTCTAGACCAGTGGTTCGCCACTTTGGAAAAGCCGCTGCTGCGCTTAAATAGGCACTGTGCACATCAACGTCATCACTGTCTGGAATTTGCGCGTACACTAGACCAGTTGCAGGATTAAAATCATCTAAATAGTGCCCTGCATTTGGCGCCACCAATTCGCCTTGAATATAATTTAAAATGGTTTGCATAAATGAATCGTACAAATATCGTGTTTAAGCAAGTATAGACCAAGTATAAAATACTTGAAATTTCATTTGTTTGGTATTGTGAAGATGCCCTACCTTTGAAAGTTATTGTGTACCAATATTAATGGCCAACATCAGGGTAAATACAAAACTTCCGTTTGAAATTGTTTACAGCATATACCTGCATCCACAGCTAGGGTATATGTTAGACCTTGTGGCTGTTCAAATTATGGGGAACGGCGAATACAGTTTGGTATGTCAAACATTGCACCAAACGACTGCCAAAGATTTTAATGCCAGCCAGGCCCATGTTCAAGCATTAAAATACCTTGACGAAACCGAACCAGAAACCTTGATTAAAAAGTTTTTCCCTCAAAAGAAAAGCATCAGAAGCAGTGACTTTTTTAATAAATATTACAGCCCGGAACTTCATCAAAACATAAGACCTTACATTGAACAAAGGTTATTAAAAGTGTTGGAACAAATTGGCGATCAACCCCTGTTTTTAGCCAAAGACAAAAACCTCACACACACCAAACTAAGTATTGCCAGCGAAAAAGCTTCCATTTTGTTTCATTTTAGGCGCAACGAACAGGCTACCCATTATTTTGCCACCATAAAACTGGGCGACAACAGCATTCGATTTAGTCAAAACAACAGTGATTTAATCATTCAGGAACCCGCTTGGCTATTGACTGGAAAACAAATCATCACCTTTAAAAAAGACACTGAAGGCAATAAGATCAAACCTTTTTTAAGTAAAAAATTCATTGCCATCCCAAAACAAAGTGAGGCTGTTTATTTCGAAAAATTTGTTAGACCATTGATTGAACATTACGACGTTTATGCAGAAGGCTTTGATATTGTTTCTGAAAGGTTCAGAGCGCATCCAACCTTGAAGCTCACCCCTATGACCAATGGCATTGGCTTGAGTTTACATTTTAATTATGGTCCTTATCAGTTCCCTTATCACTCTAAAAAAATGGTCTCGGTATCGCTCGAAAAACAACAAGACCAGTATATATTCCATAGGGTTAAGCGCTCGAAAAACTGGGAAGAAAGCATCGTTCTATTGTTACATAAAATGGGGTTAAAATCAGAGCAAAGTAATTTGTTTATTTCTGCCCTACCTCAGTCAACCATATTGCAAATCATCCATCAACACATTGACGACATGAAGGCAAATGGGATGATCATTGACCAAACATTATTAGAAAAGCCCTATCACATCGGCAACCATTCAATACAATTCAAAATGTCTAAAAACAAAGATTGGTTTGATTTGGAAGCCATTGTACAATTTGGGCCCTTTGCCATACCTTTTGTTCAACTCAAACAGCACATATTAAATGGTCGCAGAGAATTTGAATTACCCGACAAAAGCATAGCCATTATTCCAGAAGAATGGTTTACCAAATACAGTGGTCTATTTGATTTTTCAGATCAAAAAACCGATGGGTTACGATTTAAAAAACACCATTTCGGATTATTACAAAGCATACTGAATGAAGAACAAGGCATTGTCAACAAAGACATTCCATTGTTTACAGAAGACATACACTATCCTTTACCCAAAGGCTTAAAGGCTCAATTAAGACCTTATCAGGCTACAGGGTATTATTGGCTTTGCTTTATGCAAGCGCAAGGATTTGGCGCATGCTTAGCAGACGATATGGGACTTGGCAAAACACTTCAGGTCATTACCTATTTACAATCGCGTATTGAAAATTCATCTAATGCATTAGAGGCTATTCCGGAAGAACCAAGTAATGCCTCTCATCAGCAGTTAGCGCTTTTTGGACAAACTACCGAACAACCGCCGATAAAACAGCAAGGTAATACCCATTTGGTGGTGGTCCCAACTTCTTTGATTTACAACTGGGTCAGTGAAGCAAAAAAATTCTCGCGTTTAAATGTATATGTGCATACGGGTTTTAACCGCAACAAACAGCTCATTGATGTCTATCATCAATACGATGTTATTGTTAGCAGTTATGGCACCGTTCGCAATGACATTGATCAATTTAGTCAAATGCATTTTGATACGATAATCTTAGATGAATCACAAGCCATAAAAAACCCCTCATCACAGACAGCCATCTCGATCAATCAGCTACAAGGCAAATTCAAAATCGTAATGACTGGCACACCCGTTGAGAATTCGATTACAGACTTATGGAGTCAAATACATTTTTTAAATCCTGGCATACTTGGCAATTTCAATTTCTTTAATCGAAAATTTGTAAGCAGCATTGAAAAAGATAAAAATGCAGAGGAAACCAAATATTTGAGAGATATTGTTAAACCGTTTATCCTCAGACGGACTAAAGAACAAGTAGCTTCAGACTTACCTAACAAAACCGAGAAAATTGTTTACTGCGAAATGTCTGAAGAGCAAAAACAAACTTATGAATCGATTAAATCGCAATTCAGGAATGAACTTTTAAGTTCCATTGAATCCATCGGTTATAAAAAATCCAATTTGCTCATCCTGAATGGATTGATCAAGCTTAGACAAATCGCCAACCACCCAATACTTTCTGAGGCAGAATACATTGGCAGTTCCGGCAAATTTGATCAAATCACTCAATCATTATTAAACGTGATCAATACAGGTCACAAAGTACTAGTGTTTTCACAGTTTGTTCAACATTTACAGCTGTTAAGTGATTTCTTGAACGAAAAGCAAATCCCCTTTTATTGTATTACTGGTCAAGTCAATGCAAAAGACCGCAAATTATTGGTTGATGAATTTCAGAAAAACAAAGCAACTTCTGTGTTTTTAATCTCATTAAAAGCGGGTGGCACTGGGCTCAACTTAACCGCAGCTGACTATGTTTTCCTTTTAGACCCATGGTGGAACCCCGCTGTTGAGCGACAGGCTATGGATCGGACTCACCGAATTGGACAAGACAAACCTGTGATCGTATACAAGTTTATTACTAAAGATAGTATTGAAGAGAAAATCGTACACCTTCAATTAAAAAAACAACAGGTTTCGGACGATATATTGGACACCGAAACGCAGTTTGTAAACAATTTAGAAGAGAACACCCTGAACTCATTGCTGCAATAGCGCATTTTATGTTTATTTTTGTCTCAAATAAACATTCCTTTATATGAAAAAATTATTACTCACTATCGGTTGCGCCGTAATTGCCAACTTAGGCTTTGCTCAAAGAACCATTGACTGGTCAGTTGAACAAATCATTGCTCCAACTGCTTTAAACAGTACAGCTGGCGGCACAACGATCAATTTTGACATCGTATTAAAAAACAATGGTACTGGCACTGTCAACATCGGCGACACAGTTGGTTTTCAATTGGTAATTTCGCAAGGTGCAACAATTTTACAAGCATTACCTAATGGCGCAGTTTACATCAGACCTGTAAGCAAAACCATGCAAGCAAATGACACTATGCATTTAACTGGCACAATGAATTTATCTGTAAGACCTACTCTTTCTCAGAATGTAACTTTTAAATGCTATTCAATCATCTTTAACAGAATGGCTGGCAACGCTGGCATTGGCACTGAAACCTCTCAAACCAACAATTCTAAAACTTTGGATATCGTTTGGTACTGCCCTCAAGGTTGGGGTGTAGGATTAAGCGCAACTCAAGTTGGTCAATTCTCTGTATACCCAAATCCAGCAAAAGACATGATTCGCATTCAAAATCAATTCATTGATGCCAGTGCTTCTTCAGAAATCAGCATCATTGACATGACTGGCAAAACAGTTTATACCGAGACTACTGAAAATACAGAATTAAACATCAACACCAGTAACTTTAACAAAGGTCTTTACATGATCACAGTTAAAAATGGTGCATTGACTTCAACTCAAACCATCAGCATTCAATAAGCAGTTAACCTTATACTATACAGCCACTTTCGGGTGGCTTTTTTTATGCCCCAAAATCAAGGCTTTTAAAGTTGCTGATTTTTGTTTTAATTTGCAGTCGGATATGAAAAACTCAAAAGCAAACGAATTGATCGCCAAAATCATCAAAGAAGTTGAAAGTAATAGTGTTAATGTGGACACATTGATTCCTATGTTAACCGAATTGAGAGCAATGGCTAAAATGGAACAAGACCCATTGATCACTAGATCCATCCGTTTGGTTATGGAGCATTTGAATGAAAACGGTGGATGGGAATACCAAACACTTGAGGACAGTGAGGAAGTAGAAGAAAACCTTACTTATTTGATTTCACTTTACGCTAAAAGTGAAAATAAATACAATCGCGATGAAATCAGAGAAATCGCTAATGCCATGACAGGCTTATAATGTCTTTATGAAACTGTTAAAATCCATATCTGTCATTGCCTTGAGCATATTGACCTTATGGATCAACAGCCCCATTACACATACTCACCAAGATTCGCACCATCATGAACAAATTGGCTTAAACAATGGCCACAGCATTGAGCATTGCTACTTGTGCGACCAAATGCTTCAATCTGCCGAAGAGGCTATACAGGTTCAAACAATGACTAACAGTACTTATGCTAAGTACTTCATTTCAAATTCAATTACCGCAACTGATTTATTGATTTCCAAGGCATTAAAGGACAG
>JBEIKN010000092.1:0-7413 GCA_040379725.1 Flavobacteriales bacterium | reverse complement strand
CGTCATAATTTTGGTACTTATCTACTTGGCCAGTAAATCTAAAGGTGGAGGCAGCTCAATAGGCCGCAGAGGGGTCTTTATGGGCCCTTGGTATGGTGGTGGATTCGGTGGTGGTTTTGGTGGAGGCGGCGGTTCCGATAGTGGCGGATTTGGCGGATTTGGAGGCGGTGGTTTTGGTGGTGGTGGTTCAGGTGGAAGTTGGTAATTATGTTAGAACACGTTCAATTACAAGATGTATTGGTATTGGATATCGAAACGGTATCTCAGCAGGCGCAATTTTCTGATTTGGATGAAGATTGGCAAGAGCTTTGGGCCAAGAAATCCGCTCATTTACACCATGCTGAAGATAACCCAGCGCTTATGTATGATAGAGCAGCTATCTATGCAGAATTCGGTAAGATTATCTGCATCGGTTTAGGGATTTATCATGTCATTGATGGGGAAGTACACTTAAAGGTTAAAACCCTGCACAATCACGATGAAAAAACCATTCTCTTAGAGTTTGTTGATTTGCTTAACAAACATTTTAACCAAACAGATAAGCATAAACTTTTAGCCCATAATGGAAAGGAGTTTGATTTTCCTTATATCAGTAGACGTTTGCTCATTCATGGTATTCCTTTGCCAAAATTACTGGATACTGCTGGTAAGAAACCATGGGAAATTCAGCACATAGATACCATGGAACTATGGAAATTTGGGGACTACAAGAGTTATACATCCTTAAATGTCTTGGCAAAATGTTTTGGCATTCCCTCTCCAAAAGAAGACTTAGATGGCAGCTTGGTAGGGCCAATTTACTGGCAACAAAACGACTTAGAACGCATTGCCAATTATTGTAAAAAAGACATCATTACGACGGCTCAAATTTTTATGAAATACAAACAATTGTCATTAATTCCTGACAATCACATAAAAATTTCTGAGTAAATACAACCTTTTTCAGTTATTTTTGTCTATTCTATTAAAGCTCTATAGTGCTTTGAAACTTTTCAAAAAGACATATGGTCTCCTCATGTTGTTTGTGTGCAATGCTTTTTTATTGCATGCTACAAGACCCACTATGCATAGCTCAGGTTTGAGTTATAACAATTTGAATTGCGACAAAGTTCAACTCAATTGGACCCAAGGTAACGGTAATATGCGTGTGATTGTTGCACATGAAGGATCCATGCCGACTTATGTGCCACCAGATGGAGAAACCTTTAGCGCCGATCCGAAATTTGGAGGCTCAATTGAATACGATGCACCCAATAAAAACTTTATTGTCTACAACGGAACGGGTACCAACTATGTAATTGTTACAGGATTGCTGCCTGGTAAGACCTATTATTTTGTGATCTATGAACACGATAACAATGGTACTTCAACAGAATATTACACTACTGGAGCGCCTTCCATCAGTGTAACCACATACAATGTTAATTTGGATTTCAAGTCATACCCAATTGACAGTTGTCAAATGACCAATAGTTTTAGATTCAGAAATTTGTCAAGCTCTGCAATTCCTGGTATTACCTATAAATTTGATTTTGGAAATGGTACCTCCACAGATACCAATGTGGTGCATCATTTTAATTCAGCAGGCTATGTCAATGTGAATTTATATGCCATCACCAGTTTAACTGGTTGTCCAAGTTTAGTGGTTAAAAATGTTAAGATTTTTCAAAAGAAAGTAGCCTTCATTGATTACAGTTTATTCAATGATACACAGTGCTTAGAAAATAATTTATACACCCTTCAAACAAAACCGATCATCGGACAATTCCCCTTAAGTTGTACGTATAAATGGTGGTTTGCAGATGGCGATAGTACAACATTCCCTAAAGTTAAAAAGAAATATAAAATCAGCGGAACATTCAATGCCGGTTTGGAGCTCACTGTGATGAGTTATTCTCAACCAACCAATTGTAAAGACACTGTTCGATTTGTGTTAACTGTTTTGCCAAGCCCAGTTGGCAATATTTCCATCAATGATACCTTTCAGTGCCTGAAGCACAACAAATATGTTTTCACCAATCCAGATACCACATTAACAGTTTACAAATGGTACTTTGGAGACAACGATTCAAGTTGGTCAAGAATCGATTCTCACAGATATAAAAATACCGGCACTTATAAAGTCATTCACGTGGCTTTTGCCAATACCGGCTGTAAGGGAAGAGATACCATAGATGTGACGGTTTTGCCCAATTTAAACAGTGGTTTTAGTGGTTTAGATACCTTTTACTGCGCAAGCAATACCATCAGAACTTTATTGCCTGTAACCAAGGGTGGTCAGTTTTTTGGTTATCCGACCATTGGCGATACCTTGATATCTAATACCGTTGGCAGCCATACGCTTACCCACATTGTACGCGATGCTTATTGCGCAGATACCAGTGCTCAGACGTTTAGAATAGCGCCTACACCCAATCCTAAAATAGGGAATGATACCGCCATTTGTTCAGCATCCAGTTATACGCTTAAGGCGAACGAAACAGGTACTTATTTGTGGACGACAGGTCAGACGACATCGGCCATTACCGTCTCAGCTACAGGTACCTATGGCGTATTGGTTACTCAAGATAAATGTTCTGCCTATGATAGTATAAATGTTATCTTTAGTAGCAAGCCTCAGGTGAAGCTGGGTAATGATACCATATTGTGTAAGGGCGGTGGTTTATGGTTAAGTGCCTATTACCCAAAATCTACTTATTTATGGAGCAATGGTAGTACCGATAGTAGCATCTATGCCTACAATGCTGGGAAATATGTGGTGACGGTAACCAATCCATGTGGCAGTATTAAAGATTCTATATACATCAACTTCCAAGGAGAATATTGTGATTTGTTTATGGCCAATGCCTTTTCGCCCGGTAATGATTGGGTGAATGAAGTGTTTATGCCTAAAGGTAGAAACATCGATGTGCAGTTATTTCAGATCTTTAACCGCTGGGGAGAAATGGTGTTCGAAACAGACCAAAACAACACTGGTTGGAATGGGACTTATAAAGGCGAATTGGTTCAAGAAGGCTTATACATTTGGAAGCTGTTCTATACCACCAAAAATGGGCCTTACATTAAGAAAAGCAATGCCTTTGGTCAGGTATTGTTATTGCGTTAGTGAATCGTTTCTTGAACGGTCTTTTCGATGATGTCGCAACAGGCCATTACCTCAGCTTTATTAATGACTAAAGGCGGTGCAAAACGAATGATGTGGTCATGGGTTTGTTTGGCCAATAAACCGTTTTCAAGTAGGGCCAAGCATAGATCATAAGCGGTTTTACCATCTCCCCATGGTTTTACGACCATGGCATTCAGTAGACCCTTGCCTCTGACTTCGATAATGTGCGGGTGTTTGATGTCGTTTAAACGCTGTCTAAACAGTATACCCATTGTTTCGGCATTGTTTGCCAATGATTCATCTTGAATGACTTTTAAAGCCTCTAAAGCAACGGCGCAGGCTAAAGGGTTACCCCCAAAAGTACTGCCGTGTTCACCTGGTTTAAGTGTGTTCATTACTTCGGCAGAACTCAAAACAGCTGATACTGGCAATACACCACCACCCAACGCTTTGCCTAAAATCAAGATGTCTGGTTTAACCGCTTCGTGATCACAGGCCAATAACTTACCTGTTCTGGCAATGCCTGTTTGAACTTCATCGGCAATCATTAACACATTGTATTGAGTGCACAATGCTCTCACGGCTTTTAAATAGCCTGAATCCGGCACTACAACCCCCGCTTCCCCTTGAATTGGCTCAAACATAAAGCCTGCGACATTTGGATCTTGCAAAGCTTTTTCTAAAGCAATGGTATCATTGTATGGGATGATTTCAAATCCAGGCATAAATGGTCCAAAGCCAGTGTAAGATTTTGGGTCAGTACTTGAACTTACAGCCGCTAATGTTCTACCCCAGAAATTGTCTTCAACAAAAATGATTTTGGCTTGATTCTTTGGAATGCCCTTTACTTCATAGCCCCATTTTCTGCATAGTTTAAGCGCGGTTTCGCCGCCTTCAACACCTGTGTTCATAGGCAACATTTTTTCGAACCCGAAAAACTTGCAGACAAACTCAGCATATTCACCGAGTAAGTTATTATGAAATGCCCTTGATGTGAGCGTCAATTTTGTAGATTGGTCATGAAGAGCCTTAATGATTCTTGGGTGACAATGGCCTTGATTGACGGCACTGTATGCGCTTAAGCAATCGTAATATTGTTTGCCATCAACATCCCAAACATGTATGCCAAGACCACGTTCAAGTACTACCGGTAATGGATGGTAGTTGTGCGCGTTGTATTGGTCTTCAAGATGAATGAAATGATTGGCGTTGTTAGATAGGCTCATGCACCGCAAAGATAATTAAAAAAGGGACTCAAGGTCCCTTTTAAATGTTCTATATGTAGACTAAAATTAAGCTTTGGCTTTAGCGCCTAAAACCTCTACCATTTTAGCACCGATTTCAGCCGGAGATTCTACCACGTGTATACCGCATTCGCGCATGATGGCCATTTTAGCTGCTGCAGTGTCGTCTTTTCCACCAACAATCGCACCAGCATGTCCCATTCTTCTACCAGCAGGGGCCGTTTGTCCAGCAATAAAACCAACTACTGGTTTTGTGCCGTTGGCTTTGATCCATCTAGCAGCTTCAGCTTCCATACCACCGCCAATTTCACCTATCATGATGATGCCATCTGTATCAGGGTCATTCATCAGCATTTCAACAGCTTGTTTAGTGCTGGTACCAATGATTGGGTCACCACCAATTCCAATAGCAGTACTTTGACCTAAACCAGCTTTAGTGATTTGATCAACCGCTTCATAAGTTAAGGTACCTGATTTAGAGACAATACCAATTCTGCCTGGGGTAAAAATAAAGCCTGGCATAATACCTACTTTGGCGCCACCTGGGGTCATTACACCTGGGCAGTTAGGGCCAATTAACGTACATGTTTTAGATGTTAAATATTCTTTCACCTTTACCATGTCTTTGGTTGGAATGCCTTCTGTAATACAAACGATTACTGCAATACCAGCATCGGCAGATTCAAGAATGGCGTCAGCTGCAAAAGCAGGCGGAACAAAAATGATGCTCACGTTAGCTGAGGTTGCATTCACTGCTTCTTGAACAGTATTAAAAATTGGTTTGTTTAAATCCGGGTGCATGGTACCGCCTTTTCCTGGCGTAACACCACCAACCACGTTGGTGCCGTATTCAATCATTTGAGTGGCGTGAAATGTACCTTCTTTACCAGTAAATCCTTGAACAATCACTTTTGAATCTTTTCCTACTAAAACTGACATTTTAAAATAATTTGGCTGCAAAAATAGCCTAAAATCTCTAAAAAAATCAATATTTAATATTTAGTTTTGCAATCAATAATAAAATCAACATGGATTTCGAAAATACCAGTCAGTTAATTGAATCGACCTTCGCCTTTTTAGGCCTCAACCCGGCAGAGACCAGAGCATCTGAAAAAGGGCAATGGATCATCTACAATGGCGACACAGAAATTTACATTGACTTATGGGAAATTGACCAAGAAAATGCTTGGTTGTATTTCGAAACCGATGAGCCTGTATATGCTTTTCAGGTGGTATCGCCAGTGTGTTACCTGCCAAGTGATAGCACTGATCAATTATTTGAAGAATTGTTGCATAACAATCTTAACATGTTCTATACCTCATACATCATTAACCGCGATCAAAACATGTTGGCCATTAAATACAGAAGGCCGTCCAAAGGTTTGACTCAAGAAGAAATTATTGAGGCCATTGAGAGTACAGGGTACTATTCTGAATCTACCTTTAAGGCACTTAAAGACCGATACAGTATCAGCAAAATCGAGCCTGAACAAAATTCTTAATTTTTTTTATAAGGGCAGGCAACCCACCTCAATATTTTTACATCATAGGGTTAATTGAATAGCATTCAAGGTGTCAATGGCAGACAATCAGACAGACAAGTGGAGCGAGCTTATTGCTCATTGTTTAGACGGTCAGCCTAAGGCACAAAAACAGTTATTTGACTTACTCGCGCCAAAAATGTATGCAGTCTGTTTGCGTTATGCCAAAGATGCTGACGAAGCCAAAGATGTTTTGCAGGAAAGTTTTATTAGGGTGTTTAAACACTTAGGGACTTTCGAAAACAAAGGGGCTTTTGAAGGTTGGGTTAAGCGCATTTTTGTGAACACCAGTATTGAGTTTTACCGAAAGAACCTGAAGCATGCTGTCTTAGACGATATCGATCAATTGCCAGATGTTGGCATTGAAAGCCATACCTTGTCTTTGCTTAAGCTTGCAGATTTAATGACTTTGGTTAATCGCTTACCTACAGGTTACAGAACCGTTTTCAACCTGTTTGCTGTTGAAGGGTACACACACGAAGAAATTGCTCAAATGTTGGGTATTTCGGAAAGTACCAGCAAGACTCAGTTACACAAAGCCAGATTACATTTACAAGCGTGGGTATTAAAACAACAATTGAGATGAACAAGAACAGTAATGAAACACAATTAGACGAATTGTTCCGCGATCAATTATCGCAAGCCAGTGCCTCTGTGCCTCCGGGTGCATGGGAATCTGTCTCGAGCGCTATTGGTTCAGCATCTGTAGCGACTACAGTTGTCCAATCTGCATTTTGGATGAAGGCTGCCATTGGTGCAGCCATTGTCGTTTCTGCTGGATTGACCTACTATTTTGCCGGTTCTGATGAGCCAGCTCAATTGGATGTGGCAGAAAAACAAAGTACAGAGCAAGCAATCGAACAAAACACGGCCAGTTCAGATGATGAGCAAACAACTGTTAGCTCCTCAAGACCCAACACATTTCCTTTGACGCCTGGTATGAAGCTAGTGGTGCCAGATCCTGAGGTATCAGAACATACAGCAACGGATGGGCATGACCAATCAGTGCATTTTGGTCAAACCAACAGCCATGATTTTACGCCTATTGATTTGATTCCAGAGCCAGAAAGTCCACCAGTCATTGCTGAAAATGATGACGTGCAAGAATTCATGGCCAATTTAAAAGATTACAAACCGGCCTATGAAGACAGTGCCTTCATCAATGTGCCAGATGCTGTAACCCCTAATGGTGATGGCTATAACGACACGTATTTGATTCAGTTGGTAGGAGAGGAATTTGTACTCATAACCATCTACAATGCAGCTGGTGAAACCATTTTCTCCACCAATAACAAATATCAAGCTTGGAATTGCACACTTCCCAATGGGGATTTGGCTGCAGCGGGCAATTATGTGGTAAGGGTAGATTTCAAGATGAGAAATTATCCTGAAGCCCGCCCCATTATTCGCCGTTTGACATTAATTAGATAAAAATTTGGAAAAGTTGAAAAATCAAAGTAAATATGCAATCTGAAAATCATATGAATATAAAGCAACAAATTATCCGTCTATCCAAAGCGTT
>JBEIKN010000091.1:0-7450 GCA_040379725.1 Flavobacteriales bacterium | reverse complement strand
CAGTAAATGTATGTTCGAAACAGTTAGCGATGCTCAAATCAAAGACAAACTCCTTAACAACAAATGATCTTAAACTTTAGCAAATACCAGGGCACTGGCAATGATTTCATATTGATAGACAACCGCAAAGGCGATGTTCCTCCATTAGATGTTGCCAAACTCTGCCATCCAAAATTTGGCATAGGCGCCGATGGTTTGATGTTGCTTCAGAACAAGGCTGATTATGACTTTGAACTGATCTATTATAACAGCGACGGTAATGTGAGCAGCATGTGTGGCAATGGCGGCAGATGCATCGTAGACTTCGCCAAAAAGCTGGGCGTATTTGAAGGGAAAACTACCCGATTTTTAGCGGTAGATGGCCCGCATGAAGCCAATTGGGACAATCACCATGTTGAATTACACATGAAAGATGTTAATGACATTGAAAGCTTCAATGCTGATGCCATTTTAAACACCGGATCGCCCCATTATGTAGCGTTTATAACCGACTTGAATTTTGATCTATTGACATGGGCCAAGGGCATTCGTTACAATGAGCGTTTTAAACAAGATGGCATCAATGTGAATGCGGTAAAACCCATTGATCAATTCAGCTTATCGGTAAGAACTTATGAAAGAGGTGTCGAAAATGAAACCCTGAGCTGCGGGACTGGCGTAACTGCTTCTGCATTAGCCTATGCCCAAAAACAAGGTTTACCTGAAGGCCAATACAAGATTAAAATTGAAACCCCAGGAGGACATTTGGAAGTTAAATTCACCTTGCAAGATCAAATCTTTCAGTCAGTCTATTTGTGTGGACCTGCGACTGAAGTATTTACTGGTCAAATAGTGGTTTAAACGGCCCACTTGTAAAACCAAAAGGCTAGTCTAATATAAGGCTTTTTGCCCAAACGTTTTCCCTAAAATTTTGTGCATATCATTCCCCTGAATGTGAATAATCACAAGCTAGGTCTGTATTAAATTCGTAACTATAAAGTTATGGCAGACACAAACGCAGAAAAGTTGAAAGCCCTTAAATTAACCATCGACAAGCTTGAAAAAAGCTATGGTAAGGGCGTTGTGATGAAGATGGATGATAAGAACGTAGTGGCTGTTGAAGCCATCTCTACAGGTTCTTTTGGATTAGACATGGCACTTGGTGTTGGCGGTTTCCCTAAAGGCCGTGTGATTGAAATTTATGGCCCTGAAAGCAGTGGTAAAACCACTTTGGCCATTAGTTGTATAGCAGAGGCTCAAAAGAAAGGTGGCTTATGTGCCTTTATTGATGCGGAACATGCCTTTGACCAATTCTATGCTCAAAAATTAGGAGTTAATACCGGCGAACTGTTAATTTCTCAACCTGACGACGGGGAACAAGCTTTAGAAATTGCTGATAACCTTATCCGTTCAGGCGCTATTGATGTGATCGTTATTGACTCAGTTGCGGCCTTGGTGCCAAGAGCTGAGATTGAAGGTGATATGGGCGACAGCAAAATGGGCTTACAAGCGCGTTTGATGTCTCAAGCACTTAGAAAATTAACAGGTACCATCAACAAGACAGGATGTATTTGTATTTTCATCAATCAATTGAGAGAAAAAATTGGGGTGATGTTTGGTAACCCTGAAACCACCACTGGTGGTAACGCCCTTAAATTCTACGCATCTGTTAGATTGGATATTCGCAGAATAGGCCAGATCAAAGACGGTGATGAAATTACTGGTAACAGAACCAAAGTAAAAATTGCTAAAAACAAAGTGGCTCCTCCATTCAGAGTGGTTGAGTTTGATATCATGTATGGCAAAGGCATTTCAAGAGTGGGCGAAGTCTTAGACTTAGCTGTTGATAATGGCTTGGTGCAAAAGAGTGGCTCATGGTTTAGCTATGGTGGCACAAAATTGGGTCAAGGCAGAGACTCTGTTAAAGAATTGCTAGAAGACAACCCAGAAATGGTTAAAGACTTAGAAAAACAATTGAAAGAAAAGCTCATGACTGGGCAAATTCAAATCGCTGAAGATAAATCTTCAGACTAAAGTACCAAAGACGTCTCTTCAAGAGATGAAGTAAGATATATTTGGATTATGTGTGTTAAAAGGGTCTAGCTGTAATGGCTAGACTTTTTTATTGCCTAAGCTTTTTTAGGGTATCTTTTTTACCTGTATGATCTCATCTCCTACTTGCAAAAGATTGACCACATCTTGCCCTTTTATAACCTGGGCAAAAATGGTGTAACGTCCATCTAAATGTGGGGTATGACAATGGGTTATAAAGAACTGAACACCTTCTGAATCTTTACCAGCAGAAGCCAGACCTACTGCACCTGGTCCATATCTTAAGCCATTAGACCATTCACTTCTTTGAACGAAATCTAAGTTCCCCCAGCCATCGCCTCTAGGGCACCCACCTTGAACAACGAAATTAGGCACCATTCTGTGCCAAAATTTATGATTGTAATAGCCTTGGTCCACCAACTTCAAAAAGTTGGCAACGGATGCTGGCGCCTCATTCACATGGCACTGAAGTATGATACTGCCCTTATTGGTTACAACCTCAACTTTCTGAGTTTCTGGAATTTCTGCTATTTCCTGCCAATCGATTGGAATGTTGTATCCCATCTGAAACCATGACTTGTAGCTGTAAGGCACTGATTGCATAGCATGCATCAATTTTTCGAAAGCCACATAGGCTTCAAAAGCCCTTGGCATAGGTAAACGGTTTTGGTACATCCACAATGAATCTAGTGCATGATTTCCAAGACACCTATACACAGCACTGTCATGCGGGTTTAGCTTGAGTAGATTTTCAAAACGTTCGCACAACATGGCTTGTATGGTTTCGTCTGCCTGATTAAATAAAGGCGCCAATGCGGCATAGTCCTGACTGCGGTTAATATACAATTCTGCCGCATGACTTTGCAACACTTTTGGCAAATCTGTTTGTTCAAGCATAGACTTCAGTTGCACCAAAGTGACACTGTCCCAATCCATGGCCTCAATGAAATGATAGGCATTCCCATGATAGGTTTCCTGAATCTGTTGCTTTACACTTGTTATTGGTAATGTCCATGAACGTTTTAATTGAGCCGTAGACTGAGGTTTTACAGGCAACAATTCCCAAAGGTCAAGGTAGGCTAAAGTCAGGGAATCTTTTGTGGTTTTACGAATGCTTTCAATGTACTTTAATTGTATGTCTGCCGAATAAGGCGATTGGGCAATGTTTTTTGACCTTCTAAAACCTTGTATTAAGGCATAAACATAAGCGCGCTGTAACTCGGGCTGTTTGGGCTTTAACTGATAATTGGCAAAGTAGGCTAAATCAGCTTGTTTGGCGCATTTACCAATGGCAATCAGTAAATCTGGCTGAACCATTAACAAGGAAAAATGGGAGGTTAATGCTTGTAATTTCAAGCCAACACTGCGCAAACGCAATTGACCCAAACTGTATAACAAGGCTTTTTGAAAAGCCTGCTCTTTTGTGTTGCGTAAATATTTGATGAGGGTATCAGCTACTGTAGAATCTTGAACAGAGGCAAACCCAATGGCGGCAGCTTGTCTGTATTTGCTGTCTGGGTGACGTAAATAAGGCAGTAAGGCATACGTGTTGCGGTTATAACTGTGTTGGTAAACGATCTTTAGCAATAAATCATTGCTGAAGCGGTTTTGGGCAGAGGCTTGCGCCAAACTGCATCCAACAATGACTAAAAGCTTAAGGATTTTGACGAATGACTTCATACATCATAATACCAGCGGCAACCGATACATTCAATGAATCCAGTTGACTGTTCATAGGGATTTTGACCAGTTTATCGGCGAGTTTTAATAAAGAGGGATGTATGCCATCTTCTTCGCTGCCGACAATTAAAACACAAGGCTTGGTATAAGTGTCAAAAAACAATTCTTTATTGGCTTTTTCTGTACCACAAATGACTTGCATGCCTGAGTCTTTTAGATGTTTAATGGTCTGAAACAAATTACTCGAACGGCATACAGGTAAATGCATCAAGGCACCGGCTGAGGTTTTGATGGCTTCGTCTGTAACGGTTGCAGAACCTTTTTCAGGAATGATGATGGCATCAAGTCCTGCTGCCATGGCTGTCCTTGCAATGGCACCGAAGTTTCTCACATCGGTTACACGGTCAAGGGCGATCACAAAAGGGGATTTACCTTCATCAATCAAATTATTGACTAAGTCTTCGGCATTATGGTATTCAATGGCTGAAATCTTGGCTACGACACCTTGATGGTTTTTAAACTTAGATAACGTATCCAATTTTTCTTTCGGCACTTCAGTGAAATTCACCTTGTGTCTGTTGAGTATTTGTTTGATGTGCCTTAAGCCATCACCTATGCCCTTTTGTACATATACTTTTACAAATGTTGCGCCTGAATCAAGGGCTTCTTCAAGGGGTCTAACGCCAAAAATCAAATGGCTGTTTTGTTCTTCTCTATACATAGTTGAATTAACAAGAAAGACGCCACCAGTGCGTCTTTCTGTAGTTTTTTTTTATTGGTTGAATGCTTTAATCCATATTGACAAAGTTACTCACTGTGCCAGTCATAGACTTATTGGTTTTATCAAACTCTTCTGCTTTTTTGTTCAAGTCCCAATCTTTGGCAGAGGCCGAACATCTTTCCATAAAGTCGAAATCATCTTTGGTTAAACCTCTTAAGTATCTGGTCTTTTTACTGCCTGTAAATCTGGTGTAGTATTTCACTTCATTTAAGCAGTTTTGATACAATTGATCAAGGAATTCTTCGGCTTTTTTATCGTCGCCTGCCTCGTGCCAAATCATCGCAAAATAATAGCGTGTTTGATGTGGCATGTGGTATACTGATTCTGGAATTTCAAGTTCACATTTGGTCAGCAATTCTTTGATTTTAGCCTGATATCCTTTGATATCTGATTGTACTACAGAATTTTTACCTGTAGAATCTTGTTGTCTCAATGACATGATTTTATCCAAATAATGGCCTGCCAAAGTCACAAATAATTCTTGGTAAGCATAAGGGCCTGTAGTGGCTTTATCGTCAAGGAAGAAGCCTTTCTTTTCTTTCATACCAGAGTATTTAAACACTTTCATCAAATTGTTGTGAATGGTGTTGGCGTCTAACTTGCTGACATTGTTACGAGAGTTTGGAGACTTCACCGGAATGACTTGGAATACCAATCCTTTACGTTCAAAATAGCTTTCTAAGTTAGTAAAGCCATCGCTGCCTGATGTGGTGGTAAAACAGATCGGACGTCTCCAACCAGTTTTAGCATTGGTGGCCACTAAATCCAACAGCACTAAATCACCCTTAGTCATGCTTCTTCTTGGGAAGTCAATGGTCATTTCGCTGACTATCTTGTTGGTATCCTCAGGGGTTACAACACCTGCTGCTAATACCGCTTGTTTGTCCACTGACACTTTGAATTTGGTTTGACTGTAGTATTGATTGGTTTTTGATGCGGTCAATTCGCGAATGTATTCACTTAAATCGCGGTAACCTGTTTCTAAACCTTGTTGGTATTGGTAGTAATCGTTTACACCGGCATCTAAGTCTGTTTTCTTTAATGACAATGGCAATGGCTCGCTATTGTATACTTTAGTTAACAAGATTTGAGAGTACCAGTCTGTAGGCAATAATGATTGGTTGATGATACGCACGTCGGTTCTGAAGCCTTCAACGTTTTGTGCATACCACAATGGGTAAGTATCATTGTCACCGTTGGTAAATAAGACCGCATTAGGTGGACAAGACATTAAACAGTTTTTAGCAAAATCAATGCCTATGTAACGCTTACTTCTGTCGTGATCGTTCCAACCTTGAGAGGCCATTAAGTATGGAGCTGTAAGCGCTAAAGCTAATGACAAGGCAGCTGCGCCTATAGCCGAAAGCTTTTGCTTGAGTTGTTCAAACAAGAACAATACACCCAATCCTATCCAAATACAGAAGGTTTGAAAAGATCCTACCAATGAGTAATCCCTTTCTCTTGGCTCATAGGGTGGTTGATTCAAATAAATATTGATTAAAATCCCTGTAAACAAAAACAGAATCATGGTAATAGTGGCATCGTTCTTTTGGCGTTTGAAATGAAACACCAAACCCAGGATACCTAAAATCAATGGGATAAAGAAGTATTTGTTTCTGGCTTGGTTGTTTTCCATGTGCGCAGGTAGGCCTGTTTGTGGACCTAAACGCATCGCATCAAGGAATTTAATCCCACTGATCCAGTTACCATCAACATTTTGATTGAAATCATGGCCTTGTTGATCGTTTTGACGACCAGCGAAATTCCACATGAAATATCTGAAATACATATGACCTATTTGGTAGCTTGCCAAAAACGATAGGTTATTGCTCATATGTGGTTTTGTAGATTTTAGGGCTTGTAATTGCTCTTGCAATTGTCGCTTTTCTTGATCGCTTTGAGCTTGAGCGATTTGTTGCTCAGTGTACTCAATTTCATTGGACAAATCACTCATGTTACCCCAACTGTAATACCCTTGTTCAGGTTTATCAGCGGGACCCATTCTTGGGAAAAAGGTATAATCGGCATCGTTGTATACATAGTCTTGTTTTACACCACTTACAACGTATTGAGCATAATCTTTTCTATAATTGGTTTTGCCTTCTTTAACATCAATTGGTTGAGCATTAAAGTAAGGCCCTTTAAGCAAAGGACGGTCGCCATATTGCTCACGGTTGATGTAACTTAATAAATTAGAAGGCTCTTCAGGGTTGTTCATGTCAATGGCGGGATTGTCTGATGAACGCACCACAACCATGGCATACGTTGAATAGCCAAACAACACATAAGCCAAACACACAAAACCTAAGTTGGCATACTGGTGTGGTTTTACTTTGCTGAAGTAATAGATACCATATACGGTTGCACCAATCAACAACAACAAGGCTGTAATGCTACCTGAGTTAAATGGCAATCCAAAGTCGTTCACAAACAGGATGTCTAAATCCGCCATTAATGCTGGCACACCTGGGATGATGATTTTTTGCACAAAGCCTAAAATGACCAAACCAGCTAAGAAGCTGTAGGCCATACCTTTTCTGCTTGGTGTAAATTTCTTAAAGTAATAGATGAATACCACTGTTGGTATCACCAATAAGTTCAATAAGTGGGTACCGATGGCCAAACCAATTAAGTAGGCAATCAATACCAACCATTTATCAGCGTATTGACTTTCGCTTTCTTCCCATCTGAGCGCTGCCCAGAAAGTCAATGCTGTAAACAAAGACGACATGGCATATACTTCTGCTTCGACAGCACTGAACCAGAATGAATCCATAAAGGTTAATGCTAAGGCTGCTACTAAACCTGCACCAAATATGGCAATTTTACTGGCTGTTTCATTGGTGTCTTTGACCATTTTCTTGGCAAAGTGTGTGGTGATCCAGAAGGTAAACAATACCGTTAGGGCACTGCTGACGGCACTCATCATATTGACCGCAATGGGCACAACGCTTGGGT
>JBEIKN010000090.1:0-7510 GCA_040379725.1 Flavobacteriales bacterium | reverse complement strand
GTTCCAAAGTCTTTTAATTGTCTTGAGCCAATATTAGACGTCATGATAATGACGGTATTTCTAAAGTCAACTTTTCTGCCAAGGCTATCTGTGATATGGCCTTCATCAAGAATTTGTAACATGATGTTGAAGACATCTGGATGCGCTTTTTCAACCTCATCAAATAAAATCACCGCATAAGGTTTGCGTCTCACTTTTTCTGTCAACAATCCGCCTTCTTCGTACCCAACATAACCCGGAGGCGCTCCCACCAATCGGCTAACTGCAAACTTCTCCATAAACTCGCTCATATCAATTCTGATCAATGAGTCATTGTTGTCAAACATGTAATCGCTTAAGGCTTTGGCCAATTCAGTTTTACCAACCCCTGTTGGACCTAGGAAGATAAAGGATCCTATGGGTTTGTTTGGGTCTTTTAATCCCGCTCTGGTTCTTTGAATGGCTTTTGATAACTTCTCTATGGCTTTGTCTTGCCCGATGACCCGCTGTTTTAAATCGGCTTCCATGTTGAGCAATTTTTTGCCTTCACTTTGACCAATGCGTTTAACTGGTATTCCAGTCATCATCGCAATCACTTCTGCTACCTGATCTTCAGTTACCACAAATCGGTTGTTGCTGGTTTCTTCTTCCCATTTTTGTTTAGCAGCATCTAGTTCTTTGATCAAGTTCTTTTCTTTGTCTCTGAGTTTAGCGGCTTCTTCATAATTCTGACTTTTCACCACAGCAATTTTTTCGTGCTTGATGGCTTCAATTTGAGCTTCTAATTGCACAATTTCATCAGGCACATTGATGTTTGACATATGCACCCTTGCGCCAACCTCGTCAAGTACATCGATGGCTTTGTCTGGTAAGTTTCTGTCGGTAATGTATCTGGTGCTTAATTTAACACACGCTTCAATGGATTCAGGTGTATAGGTTACATGATGATGGTCTTCGTATTTGTTCTTAATGTTCTGAAGAATTTCAATGGATTCTTCTGGGCTTGCTGGCTCAATAATGACCATTTGGAATCGACGTTCTAATGCACCGTCTTTTTCGATGTATTGTCTGTATTCATCCAATGTGGTAGCACCAATGCACTGCACTTCACCTCGCGCCAATGCTGGCTTGAACATGTTGCTGGCATCAAGGCTGCCACTAGCACCACCCGCACCAACAATGGTATGCAATTCATCAATAAACAAAATCACATCAGTGGCTTTTTCTAACTCAGTCATGATGGCTTTCATGCGTTCTTCGAATTGTCCGCGGTATTTTGTGCCAGCTACTAATGAGGCTAAGTCTAAAGTTACTACACGTTTGTTGAACAAGACCCTCGATACTTTTCTTTGAATGATGCGCAAAGCCAAACCCTCGGCAACAGCCGTTTTACCAACGCCTGGTTCACCAATAAGAATGGGGTTATTCTTTTTACGTCTTGAAAGGATTTGAGACACCCTTTCAATTTCTTTTTCACGACCGACAATAGGATCCAATTTGCCGTCTTCGGCCAACTTGGTCAGGTCTCTGCCAAAATTATCAAGTACAGGGGTGGTTGATTTTGGATTTTTCTTTTTAAGGTCTTCGATTTTACGGTCCTCGTTTTGTTCGCCACCTTCTTCTTCAAAAGCATTGCTTGGAAAGTCTTTTGGTTTGTGCTGACTGCCATTGTCTAACAAGGTTTGTTTAAAGAAGTCGTAATTGATGCCATATTGACCCAAAACTTGTGAAGCGACGTTGTCTTCATCACGCAAAATGGATAGCAATAAATGCTCAGTGCCAATGGTTTCTGTTTTAAAGATTTTTGCTTCAAGGTAGGTTATTTTCAAGGCCTTTTCGGCTTGTTTGGTCAATGGGATATTGCCCAAATTGCTCACCGAAGTGGCAGTGCCTTTGATGGTGTCTTCAATTGATTTTTTTAAGCGAATGACATCTATTTCAAGGTTTTTAAGCGTGGTTAAGGCTGTGCCTTCGCCCTCGCGAATAATGCCCAACAATAAGTGTTCAGTGCCAATATAATCGTGGCCTAATCTAATGGCTTCTTCGCGACTGTATTGAATCACTTCTTTAACCCTAGGTGAAAATTTTGCTTCCATGAGTGTAATTATTTTTATGCTTTAATCAGCGTTGTTATTGTCTTAAACGCAGACATGCAAAACATAGTATCCAATTCAATGCCATAGGTGTAAAAGCGATTAAATCTGACAGCTTGTCTGCATCTATTCACGTTGAGCAAATGTACTTAAAAATGAATGTTCAACCCTGTTGCCCTCTAATTTTTTATCAATGATATTCACAATGTGTACACAATTTCGGAGTGAATAAATTTATCCCTTCTGTGTCCTCTTTTGAAGTAGTTTCGCATCATGCTTGATCGTACAATTCCTCGTAAGTCTAAACCCAATGTAGTCACTTCTCTTGATGCTGGAGGAAAAGTACAACCACAAGCTGTCGATTTTGAAGAAGCCATCTTAGGGGCAATCATGCTTGAAAAAGAAGCGCTCAAAGATGCCATGGAGACACTCCAAACCAAACATTTTTATTTGGACAAACACCAGTTTGTTTACGAGTGTATGTTGGATCTATATAACGACAACCAACCAGTTGATATTCTAACCGTAACGGATAAACTCAAAACCAAGGGCTACTTAGACCTTGTTGGCGGACCTTATTTTATTGCTAAGTTAACCAGTAAAGTTTCCTCTGCAGCCAATCTTCAATACCATGCACACATCGTCATTCAAAAGTTTATTCAAAGAGAATTGATACGGATTTCTGGCCAAACCATCACAGAGGCATATGATGATTCTGCTGATGCGTTCAAGCTCTTAGATTCAACTGAAAAAGATTTGTATGAAGTGAAGAACGATGGAATGAAACGCTCTTACAAAGAGATTTCAAATATCATCAATGATGCGATTGGTTTGATTGAGGCCAATGCCCTTAAAAAAGATGGTTTAACGGGTGTGCCAAGTGGCATCAGAAATCTTGACAACATCACAGCGGGCTGGCAAAAATCAGATTTAGTGATTTTAGCGGCTCGTCCTGGTATGGGTAAAACAGCTTTGGCTCTAACCATGTTGCGCAATGCGGCTGTTGATTTTCAAAAACCAGTGGCTATTTTTTCTCTAGAAATGAGTGCCGCTCAGTTGGTAACTCGTTTGATTGCTTCGGAAAGTGGTATCTCTTCGGAAAAGCTTAAAAAAGGGCAATTGGAAGACCATGAATGGACGCAGTTGCACACTAAAATCACTAAATTATCTAAGGCTAAGATTTACATTGATGATACCCCATCTTTGCCAGTGTTTGAGTTAAAAGCCAAATGCCGTCGCTTACATTCTAAACACAATATTGAACTGATTGTGATTGACTATCTGCAATTGATGAGAGGGGACGAATCAGGTAATAAAAATTCGAACCGTGAACAAGAAATAGGTTATATCTCAAGGTCTTTAAAAGGCTTGGCAAAAGAGTTGAATGTGCCCATCATTGCATTGGCTCAGTTGAGTCGTGACGTTGAAAAACGCGGAGGCGATAAAAAACCACAATTGAGTGACTTGAGGGAATCTGGTAGTATTGAGCAAGATGCTGACATGGTAGGCTTTATTTGGCGTCCAGATTATTACAAATTGGGCGAATCTTTTGAAGGCCAACAGGACATGGGAGAGGTCATCATCGCCAAGCACAGAAATGGTCCTACTGGCGAGGCTAAGGTGCGTTACATTGCCAATTTAGCTAAGTTCGAGAATTGGAGCGATGATCCATACGGCAACACCGTAGAAGAAGGTCCGACCACGGTCACCTATACAAGTAAAATGAATACCGATTTGGATGGTCCAGATATGTATCAGTTGGGATTGAATCAACTCAATCAGAAGGATACTGAACCAAACCCAAGTGATAATTGGTTGGATGATACAGATACAGGGGCTAATATCACAGAAGACGATACCCCTTGGGAATAAATTACAACGCTTTAATGATCGCCTTTTCTTGAGCACTTAATGAGGCTGATGCCAATAAATAGGCCTTCATGGTACTGAAATAGCTGTGTTGTTTGCTGATCTTCTTTAATAAAAAAGCTTTGTCGTTGCTTATGTGGCTGGTAAATGGCACAAAACCAGGAATGTTTTCTTCTATTGAAAACCGGATAAATCGAATTTCAACATCTTCAGTCGCACTATTCACGGCTTGGTTAATCGATTTTAAACCAGTATTGAGGGTCGTTAATTTTGAATAAGGATTGAAATAATGATTGGCAAGGAAAACATGTGCTGCACCGTTGTATGCAATCATGAGGGCATCGCTTGAACCTTTAGTCAATTCAATCAATTTGTCTGCAGAGGATTCTTTGGTTTGAGCTTCGGCATAATATTGCCTTAGACTTGAAAGGGTACTTGGCTCAATAGCAGCCAATAGAAAGATTGAAAGACAAATAACACTAAAGCGCATTAAACGTAAATCTTACAAAGGCCCTTGCCAATACTTCCATTTTTTCTGTGTTTGGAACACGTATGCGCGATTTTAAAACTTCTTGGTGATTGGCCTTTTCAATTTTTTCGAGCAAACGCAAGTAGTATTTGTAGCTGGTGTAAACACCAAAACGGCAACTTAATGGTAATTGTTTAATGCCAATATAGGCTGCCCTAAAGTCCTGTTTAACATCTTCAATGATGGCCATTTTAGTGTCTTCATTAAAGGCATTTAAATTGAGGTGAGGAAAGTAGATGCGTCCACGGTCTTCTGCGTCGCTTTTCATGTCCCTTAAAAAGTTGACTTTCTGAAAAGCTGCCCCCAATGATTGTGCGGCTGGTTTTAAAGCTAAATAGGCGGCGTCTTGTCCGTCACAAAAAACTTTTAGGCACATCAGCCCAACCACTTCGGCGCTGCCGTAAATGTATTCGTTGTATAAATCGTGGTTGTAAGTTTTAGTGTCTAGATCAGCCTCCATGCTGTTGAAGAAAGGTTCTATCAGTTCTTTGCCAATATTGTATTGGTTGGCAACCTTCTGAAAACTTTGAAGTATGGGGTTTAAACTGATGCCTTTTTCAATGGCCGTATAGGTATCGTGTTTGAATTGAGCCAACAATTCAGCTTTGTCATCGCGATCAAATGTATCAACAATTTCATCGGCTAAGCGCACAAAACCATAAATGCCATAAATGGCCCAACGGTAGTCTTTAGCAATCATTCGAATGCCTAAAGAAAAAGAGGTGCTGTACAAGTTGGTCGTAGTCTTGCTACAAGCATGTGCTGTTTTTTCGTACAATTCGAACATAGTTTTTATTGTAAAGGTAAACAAATAAAACCACAAATGGTTTTATAGTTTTTTCAATTGAATTTGTTTGAGGACTTCTTTAGCGACAATTTCACCAGATAGGATGGTTGGAGGGACGCCTGGCCCTGGCACGGTTAATTGACCGGTATAAAACAAGTTGCGGACCTTCTTGCTTTTGATTTTAGGTTTAAGAAATGCTGTTTGTAATAACGTATTGGCTAAGCCATAGGCATTGCCTTTGAAAGAATAATAGTCGCGTTCAAAGTCGCGCATGGCATATGAACGCTTTACAATCACATGTGGCTTGATGCTTTGTCCAGTGCGTTGTTCTAATCGATCCATTTGAACATTAAAGTAATGTTCTCTCATGTCGTCGCTATCGCTTAGGCCCGGTGCTAATGGAATTAAAAACACTAAGTTTTCGCAGCCTTCAGGGGCAATGGTCGTATCTGTTTTACTGGCTGCACTTAAGTAAAATAAGGGCTTACTTGGCCATTGTGGTTGTTTGTAAATTTCAATGGCATGTTGTTCGAAATCTTCATCGAAAAACAAACTGTGGTGTTCAATGCCTTCAATGCGTTTGTCGAGGCCAATATAAAATAATAATGCACTAGGCGACATGCTTCTTTTTTCCCAATATTCATTGGTGTAAACGCGGTCTTTTGCGTTGAGTAATCTTTGTTCTGTGTGATGATAATCAGCGCCAGAAATGACGATGTCTGCTTCAAAATCCCCTTGATTGGTTTTGATGGTTTTTGCCGTGTTATCTTGGACCTCTATGCTCAATACCTCTGTGTTCAAATGCAATTGCACCCCTTTGAGTTTTGCTAAATCGGTAAAGGCTTTTGATACCATGCCCATACCACCCATCGGATACCAAGTACCCATGATCAAATCGGCATAATTCATCATGCTATACAGCGCAGGGGTTTTATCTGGGGTTGAACCTAAAAACAGGACAGGGAATTCTAACATGCTCACCAATACAGGATCTTTGAATTGTTTTCTTATGGCTGAACGAATGCTCGAAAACAAATTCAATTGAATGGCTTTGATCATCAAGTGTGGCTCAAGGAATTCTGTAACACTGTCTGAAAGAC
The DNA here is from genome assembly GCA_040379725.1 of Flavobacteriales bacterium. Classification (GTDB taxonomy): domain Bacteria; phylum Bacteroidota; class Bacteroidia; order NS11-12g; family UBA955; genus JABMMZ01. Next base: position 1,153 of record JBEIKN010000090.1, on the reverse strand, counting down.
GGTTCACATAATCACCCATGGCTGTGTGGTATTTGTATTCGGCGTCTTTTAAAAAAGCTTCCAGTTTAACTGCACTGCCTTTTTCGCGTTTTTCAAAGGCTGCTTTTAAGGTTTCTAAATTGGCTGATGCATCAATTTGTTCGTTATTGCGTGCATAAATTCTATAGCCTGGGTCAAGACGTTTTAATTGATAAAAGTCGCTTGCTTTATAGCCAAAGTTAACAAAGTGTTGTTCGAAAACTTCAGGCATCCAATAAAAACTTGGGCCCATGTCAAAGGTAAAGCCGTCTTTTTCCCATACACTTGCTCGCCCGCCACTTTGCTCGTTTTTTTCGAGTAGGTGAACGTCATGACCTGCTGCGGCTAAATGGGTAGCAGCTGTTAAGCCTGCAAACCCAGAGCCAATGACAATGATTTTTTTTCTCATGCGTTTTTGTTATGACGGTATTTGTCTAAATATTTTTTGCTGACAAACAAAAACCCAAAAGCTTCGGCGCCATCTTTAACATTCACTTTGTGGTGCACTTTGTGCGCAAATCGCATGGCTTTAAAATACGTGGTATTGGTATGCTTTAACCATGGCAATCTTTGATGTACAAATACATCGTGTACTAAGAAGTATGCGATGCCATATAACAATATTCCAAGGCCTAAATAGAAACGCCAATCAAAGGGCATTTCTAAACTGCCGGTAATGATTAAACTTGCAGATAAAATGGCAAAGCAGATGCCGAACAAATCGTTTTTTTCAAATCGGCCAATCCTCGGTTCGTGATGGCTTTTGTGCCAACGCCACATAAAACCATGCATAATGTATTTATGTGTAAACCAAGCAGTCGCTTCCATCATCACAAAACCAACAATAACAATTAAAACATTCAACAAATAGTTCATGTACATTAAACAAAGGTAGGGAGATTTTGTTTTGTTTAGGGTTTAGGGGTCAGGGGTTAGATTCTAGGGTATTGGTTAATTGTTATTGGTTATTAGGGATTTACATCTGCTTGTCTCAAGGGTGTTCTTCACCCTTGAGTTGATTTATTAGATGTTGTACATTGACGAGATGATACACTCTGAGGTGAAGAACACCTCAGAGACATCTGTAAAGATAGTTTGCTTGTCTCAAGGGTGTTCTTCACCCTTGAGTTGATTT
>JBEIKN010000089.1:0-7601 GCA_040379725.1 Flavobacteriales bacterium | reverse complement strand
CCAGGAACCGTTATAATTACATTGCTCCTTGTACCTTCTGGCAAAGCATGACCATATTTCACTTTAATCAACTCTGCTTGTTTTGGCAAAATACCAAAGGCTTCAACAATGTCTTGTGTAATGATTTCACCACCAAATGGAATAACAGCTGTATGGCGAATTTTACCACCATAGAAAATAGCTAAATCCGTTGTTCCACCGCCAATATCGACAATAGCAATACCAGTTTGCAATTCTTCTTCTGACAATACAGCGAAGGCTGAAGCAATAGGCTCAACCACAACATCTGCTGCAGTTAATCCCGCATCTTCAACACATTTTACAATGGTTTTAGCCGCATTCATACGACCAGTTATGATGTGGTATTTACATTCTAATTTAGAGCCCATCATGCCTTCAGGTGCAGTTGTCACTTGTTTAGAATCTATAATGTATTCTTGAGGAAACGCGTGTAAGATTTGAGAACCCGGATCAATGGCTGTTCTGAATTGCTCTTTATTCATTTCTTGCAATTCTGCTTTACTAATTTCCACTTCGGCATAATGACGAATGCGCACACCACTTTGTTGGAAGCTTCTGATGTGCTCGCCTGCAATACCTACCAGTACATTCGCTATTTCAACGTTAGACACTTTAGAAGCCTCAGCAATAGCGCCTTTAATGGCTTCAACTGTGCGTGCCACATTGGTGACCTCGCCACGCATAACACCACCCATTGAAGGTTTAGATCCTACCCCTAAAATGTTGATTTTACCGTTTTCGTTTCTTTGACCAACAATGGCGCAAACCTTTGTTGTTCCGATATCTAAGCCTACTATTAATTCTTTTGACATATGTTACTGTATGGTTGTGGTGCTGTCTGTTTTGGGTATAAAAATATATTTCTGTTTTTCTGCCACAATTTGGCCTTCAAACTTCAAATTGATTTGCTGATACTTTTGCCATCCTACTGCATTTAATCCCTTGTTGTAGAAGGTTAATAATCGCGCAAATTTGCTTTCCAAATGTTCGGCAGAACCAAATACAATACTATGATTTCCTACCTTAGGAATCAATAAAAGGTCGTTATAATTATCTACATATAATTGTTCAATTTGGGCCTTCCAAAAGGCATTGCTTGAACAATAGTTAGCAATTGACAACAAGTCTTTTACAATTGGGCTCTTTACGAAGCTAGAATCCATGAGGGTTTCGGTGATGTTTCCACTTGCAACCATTACCCTTGGAGTATAGTCTGTATGCAGGGGCATTTTATATCCATTTTTTGCTACATAGTAGCTAAGTCCCTGTGCATTGATGATTCTGAGTATGGGTTCACGTTGAATCACTTTGAGCATTAACTTACCAGAAAAGTCGACAACAACATCCGCTTGATCAATAAATGGATAAGACTCAAGACGACGCTCTATCAAGGCTAAATTCAAACGTTTTCTTTCACAGCCAATAATAGGTCTTTTGACCACTTGACTGACGATTTCTAAGACCTTTGATGAATCTATAAATGCCAAGTCAACGGATTGATCGATATGTACCTCTACTGATTGAATATTTAAGTTATCGGACGCTTGTTTGATGCCCAAAAACGCGAACAATAAAAACAGAGCAATGAGCACCCACAAGATGTTTTTCCAATGCGTGGTATTGCGCCAAAAATCAATGAGTTTTTTCATAAATTTCTTTAATGGGTTTTACCAATTGATCAATGTCGCCTGCGCCCAATATGAGTAATAGTTCAGGCCTTTCTTGTTGCAAATGTTTAAGCACATTGTCTTTAGCCATTAATAATGGATTTTTATGCATTTTTAGGGCTAAAAATTCAGAGTTAATGCCAACGATTGGTAGCTCTCTAGCCGGATAAATATCCAATAACCAACACTCATCCAGAAGATCTAATGATGCTGCAAATTCATCGGCAAAATCTCTAGTTCTGGAGTATAAATGTGGTTGAAAAATGCCCGTAATTTTATGTTGAGGATACAGTTCTCTAACCGAGTTGATACAAGCTTTTAGCTCAGTTGGATGATGCGCGTAATCATCAATGACCACAGCGTGTTCTTGATTAACAACATACTCAAATCTTCTTCTAACACCTTTAAATGTAGCGCAAGCTTGAGCCAGATCTTCAATTGGTAATTTCAAAAACAAACAAGCGGTAATGGCCGCCGTAGCATTTTCAACATTATGAAAACCCGGAAGCGCATTGATGACATGAGTCGTATCTGCATTCAAGGCGTAATCAAAATGGAATTGATGCGCTTTAACGCGTATGTTTTGGTAGCGTGCCTGGGCATTTTCTGAAGCACCATACCACTGCAATTTTGATGGCGCTTTAAGATCAAGGGTATCATTGATGATGCTAACACCTTTTGCAGCTACTTGATTGACAAACATCTGAAACGACTGTTTGACAGCATCGGCTTCGCCATAAATATCTAAATGATCTGCATCTGTAGAGGTGACTATGGCAATGTCAGGATGCAAATGCAAAAAAGAACGATCAAACTCATCCGCTTCAACCACCATAATATCTTGTTTAAACAGCGATTTGCCATCGCGTTTTTGAACATAATTGGTGTTGAAATTGCTACTAATGCCTCCTAAAAAAGCTGTAAAATTAATGTTACAAGCATTCAGCAAATGCGCGACCATACTACTTGTAGTGGTTTTGCCATGCGTACCAGCTACAGCAATTGTAAAGGTATTTGCTGAAATAATGCCTAATACCTCTGCACGTTTATACAATCTGATCTGATGTTGATTCAACCACTTGAAAATCTTGTTGTCTTTTGGAATAGCAGGGGTATAAATAACGATGGCATCTTGACCTAATTTAACTGCCTCAGGAATCTGATCAATGTGGTCGTTATAATGTATAATAAAACCTTCGGTTTCCAATTGGATGGTAAAATCATTTCGGGTTTTATCATAGCCGTATACACGAATGCCTTCCGACATCATGTAACGGGCAATGGCACTCATACCAATACCGCCAATGCCTATAAAATAAGCTGTCTTTATTTGCTTAAAGGCCATCATATCATTTGTTCGATTTGATTGACAATGTCTTTAATTGCATTCGGTTTTGAAAAGCCCGCAATGTGATGACTTAATTGACTCAATTTATGAGGGTCCGCAATGCAATTCAAAATTTCTGTGTGCAGATGATCTTGTGCTGATTGATCACTAACTAAAACAGCTGCTTGTACTTGACTTAAAGCCATGGCATTTTTAGTTTGATGGTCTTCTGCAACATTCGGCGAAGGCACTAAAATTGAGGCTTTATTCAATAAACTCAACTCGCTAATGGACAATGCCCCCGCCCTTGAAACCACCAAATCGGCGGCAGCATAAGCGGTTGCCATGTCTTGTATAAATGTCTGTGCTTGTATGCCCTTTAAACCATTAATATTGGCTGTAAATTGTTTGCCTGTTTGCCACAATAACTGAACCCCATGATCGTGGAAGGTTTGTATATGTGCTTGAATGGCTTGGTTGATGGTTCTAGCACCTAAACTACCGCCAATGATCAGACAAACAGGTTTTTGTGGCTCAAATCCTAAAGCCATTTTAGCCTCATTTTGAGGCATTGTAAGGGCATTGTAAATGGATGCTCTTACCGGATTGCCAGTCATGACAATCGGCGTATTCGGAAAATAAGCTTGCATATTTGGATACGCTACACAAATGCATTTAGCCTTATTGGCTAAAAACTTATTGGTGAGTCCTGCATATGAATTTTGCTCTTGAATTAATATTGGAATCTGTTTTAAAGATGCAGCAAACACCATTGCAGAGCTAGCATAACCACCAACACCAATGACTGCATCAGGCTTAAATGAACGTATAATATTGAACGCTTTTAATACACTTGAAAAGATTTTAAAAGGCAATAAAAAATTACTCAATGCAAAACGTCTTTGAAGGCCCGCAATTGGTAAGCCAATGATTTTATACCCAGCTTCAGGCACTTTTTCCATCTCCATTTTACCCAGTGCGCCTACAAATAAAATCTCAGCATTGGGATAACGCAATTGAATTTCGTTAGCAATGGCAACAGCCGGAAAAATATGCCCACCTGTGCCACCACCAGATATGATGATTTTACGCAACATGGGTTTCTCCTTTCTCTATAGTTGGTTCCACTTCTGTTGTTTGTTCCTCGATTGAACGACTAACACTTAACAACACACCAAATGCTGCAGAGGTAAAAATAATACTGGTACCACCCATGCTCACCAATGGCAAGGTTAAACCTGTCACAGGGAACAAACTTGTGGCAACAGCCATATGTATAAAGGCTTGTAAAACAAGACTAAATGCTAAACCAAATCCAAGCAATGCACCAAACGCTTTAGGACTTTTCAATACAATCCGTATGGCTCTAAATAGAATCAACAAATACAATCCAACCACGGTTAAACCGCCAAACAAAAGACCGTATTCTTCAATAATCACGGCAAAAATAAAATCTGAATATGGGTGAGGTAAATAGGCGCTTTGCTCACCTTTACCTGGCCCTTTACCTGTTAAGCCTCCGCCTACAATGGCAATTTTAGCTTGAGTCGTTTGAAAACTTTCAACTGAATCATTGCCTCTGAAATTTTCAATCCGCGATTTCCATGTAGCAGCTCTTCCGGGCAAAACAGTTTCTGGCGCATTCATTAAAATACCCAACCCGATACTGGCTGCTACTACAAAAGTAAGCGCTAATAATCCCAAATGTTTTAAACGTGCATTCCCAATAAACAATAACATGAAACAGGTAAAAAATACCACCAAAGAAGTACTTAAATTCTCTGGCATAATCAAAACACAAATCAAACTGATGGTCCCTAAAATTTTACCTATACCCTTGTAGGAGCCCAATTCTTCTTGGTTTGAAGACAAATACCGCGCAATAAACATGATCAAAGCAAACTTGGCAAAGTCACTACTTTGAAAGGTGATACCAAGAATGGTGATGGTCCGTTTTGCGTCATTAATATCATTCCCCATAAACAAGGTTAAGAGTAATAATGGAACAGCTATAACGACTGCTAATTGGGATATCCTCGAAAAGTATTTATAATCCAATAAATGGAAAAAATACATCAGAAAAAAACCGCCAAATAAAAACATCACATGGCGGATCAAAAAGTATTCTGTATTACCACCTTGTTTTTTAAAAGCTAATGAACCAGTGGCGCTGTATACAGCCATTAATCCAATTAAAGACAACATCATCACTGCAAACCAAATGTATTGGTCACCTCTAAATTTTAATTTACCAAATTGCATGGTGTTGTTGCTTTAAATGTCTGTTGAAAATGAATTACAATTGTTTAACAGCTGCTTTGTATTGCCAACCCCTGTCTTCGTAGTTTGCAAACAAATCAAAACTCGCACAAGCTGGCGACAATAGGACCACGTCGCCCTTTGAAGAAAAACGTTTCGCTACATGAACAGCTTCTTCAGCACTGCTTGTATTGAGCATGATGTCGACATGTTTACCAAAAGCTTCGTGAATTTTATGATTGTCAACACCAAGACATACTATGACTTTCACTTTCTCTTTCACTAAAGGTAAAAGGGCTGCGTAATCGTTGCCTTTATCGACACCACCTACTATCCAAACAACTGGTTTATCCATGCTTTCTAGCGCATACCAGGTTGAATTGACATTGGTGGCTTTGCTGTCGTTAATAAAGTCAACACCACCAACAGTGGCGACGTACTCCAAACGGTGTTCTACATTCTGAAAATCTAAAAGACTTTCGCGGATCACATCTTTGTTGATGTTTAACACGTTGGCAGCAATGGCAGCAGCCATACTGTTGTAGCTGTTGTGAATGCCTTTTAAGGCAAAATCGTTAATGAACATACTGAGTAAATGATTAGAGGTTTTAGGTAAATTATTTAATAGGTAAAATTGTTTTTCGTTGACATAAGCGCCTGTTGTTTGTTCTTTGAAATAAGAGAACGGACGCAGTTGAGCATTGATGGTATAATCATTCATGTGCTCTTTGGTAATCGGATCATCAGCACAATAAATGAAATAATCATCGGCTGTTTGATTCATCGCAATTCTAAACTTAGAATCGATGTAATTTTTTAACACATAATTGTAACGGTCTAAATGATCAGGTGTGATGTTACACAATATGGCCACATGTGGTTTAAAGTTGTAGGTGTTATCGAGTTGGAAACTGCTCAACTCCAAGACGTAATAATCGTAATGGTCTTCTGCCACCTGACGCGCATAGCTTTTTCCTACATTGCCTCCAAGACCCACATTAAATCCGGCCTTTTGCAATATGTGGTAGCACAACATAGTGGTGGTAGTTTTACCGTTGGTGCCTGTTATGGCTACATGTGTAGCACTGGTATACCTTTGAGCAAATTCTATTTCAGAAATGATTGGAATGCCTTTTTCGATGGCTTTTTTAACCATCTCTGCCTTGTCAGGAATACCAGGGCTTTTAATGATCTCATCGGCATTTAAAATCAAATCGGCAGAATGTGTAGCTGATTCAAAAGCAATGCCCGCTTGGCTTAACTCTTGAATGTATTTGTCTTTGATGTTACCAGCATCAGATACAAACACATCAAAGCCCTGTTTTTGCGCTAAAATAGCACAACCAGTTCCGCTTTCACCTGCTCCTAATATGACGATTCGTTTGCTCAAATTGGTTTATCTAAGTTTTAATGTGATGATGGTTAATACAGCGAGTATGATGCCTATGATCCAAAATCTGGTGACAATTTTGGCCTCGTGAAATCCTTTTTTCTGATAATGGTGATGAATGGGCGACATCAGGAAAATGCGTCTTCCTTCGCCGTATTTCTTTTTGGTGTATTTGAAGTATGATACTTGAATCATCACACTTAAATTTTCAACTAAGAAAATGCCGCATAAAATTGGAATTAAAAGCTCTTTACGAACGATAATGGCTAATGCTGCTATTACACCGCCTAGCATCAAACTGCCGGTATCGCCCATAAACACTTGAGCAGGATAACTATTGTACCATAAGAATCCGATACAAGCCCCTACGAATGCCCCTGCAAATACAAACAGCTCACCCAAGAAAGGAATGTACATGATGTTGAGGTAATTGGCCAATAAAATATTACCCGATACAAAGGCAAATAGCCCGAGTGTCGTTCCAATAATAGCCGATGTTCCTGCCGCTAAACCGTCAATACCATCTGTAATATTGGCACCATTGGACACCGCCGTAATGATGAAGATGACTATTAGTACATAAATGATCCAAGCATAGTCTTTGTCGAGACCTATAGCATCGGTAATACTGTTGTAATCAAACTCCGAAAATTTGAAAAATGGTATGGTTGTTTTTAGTGATTTTTCGTTTTCAGTATAATACAATTGCCCTTGTATGATGCGACTTTGCATGTGGGCTGTATCAAGGTGATTTTCAATAGCTTGTTTAACCGTAAAATGATTGGTAACAACGACCGCTTTATTAAAATACAAAGTCAATCCAACCACTAAACCAACTATGATTTGTCCAAGGATTTTAAACTTCCCTGATAAGCCTTCTTTGTCTTTCTTAAAGACTTTTATATAGTCGTCAATGAAGCCAATCAAACCTGTAAGT
>JBEIKN010000088.1:0-7668 GCA_040379725.1 Flavobacteriales bacterium | reverse complement strand
CTAAGTAAACGCTTAGGGAATGAAAATACCACACTCATAAGTGCTCATATTGAGGCAGATCAATTGGCCTCAGCCGTTCCATTACTCTTAAAATATTACGACAAGGCCTATGATATGGGAAGGCTTAAAAGACAGCAATCTTCGTGTGTTCAGGTGTCATTTGATGCATTTGATCTTGAAGCGATTGCGGAACAATTGTTGAATATGCCACTATAAGAATTCAGATAAAACATTTAATATTGTAAGCCTATGAAACGTTTGTGCTTGTTATTTTTGTGTATGGCCTTTACCAAAGTTTGGGCCCAAAACGTAGAAACCAAAGTGATGATTGTAGCTGATGCCAAAACAGCTTGTGAAAACAATGGTGTCATCAGTAGTTGCTATAAAGTGAAAATGCATAAGGACAGCAATTGGTCTGTTTTTCCTTATGAGATAGAAGGGTTTATTTTTGAACCAGGCATAGAGAGTACGATTGAGATACAGATCATTCAGCAATTTAACCAAGTGACTCAAACACTTGAAACCGTTTACCATTTTATAAAAACCATTGAGAGTAAAAGCACTGTTTTAGATGATCCTAAAATACTTACTTTTTGCCAATGGAAATTGCTCAACATTGAACAATATCTTAAAGTAGTGCCAATGGTAAAGAAAGCCAATGCCAATATTCGTTTTAGTGTTGACAGTGGTTTTAGCACTGGTTTTGGTGGATGCAATGGTTTTTACATTCCAAGTAAATTTGAACAAGGCGTCATTCATTTTGGGATTGGACAATCTACACTGCTTTCATGTTCCAATGAAGAGATCGAGAAAAAAGTCATGGATGCTCTAAAAGGCAAGGCGGCATTTTATTATCGCAATAACATGTTATTTGTTGTTTGCGAGAATTTAATGACCCTACATTTTAGGCCAGCAAAGCGCATTGACTCTTTGGTGATGTCATTGTATAAGCCAGCGGTTCAAAGCAGAGGTAACACCTTTGCCAATTTGGGTAATGGTACTTTTTATATCACCTTAGACGATGTTCAACAATCAGCTAAGAAAGATTTTACCCTTAATAGCAGGTCATTAACAGCAACGGAGAAACAAACCTATCAATGTATTTTGAATAACATTGACCTTGACGATCCGCTTAAAACCATCTACATTTTTAAAAAGCTTAATGCCGCTACTCAAACGTTCAATGCAGATTTGATCTATAAGGATGGTAGTAAAAAACGCATTCAAATAAAGAATGTCTTATAATTTATTAGCATTCTCAAGAGGTGGCGGATGCGGATGTAAATTAGGGCCAGATCAACTCAAGGCACTTTTATCCGGTCACAATAGCCCAGCTTCAGACGCTTTAAGCGTAGGCTTTATAGAAAGAGATGATGCGGTCGTTTTACCTTTAGGCAATGATCAGTGCCTGGTTCAGACATTGGATTTCTTTTTGCCAGTTGTTAGCAATGCCTTTGATTTTGGCCAGATTGCAGCAGCTAATGCGATCAGCGATTTATACGCCATGGGTGCAAAGCCCATTTCAGCACTATCCATGTTGGGCTGGCCTCAAGAACAATTACCTATAGAACTTGCTCAAGAAGTACTTGCTGGGGCAGAGTTGATCTGCCAAGCAGCAGGAATAACCATTTCTGGAGGGCATTCCATAGAATCCAAAGAGCCATTATTTGGTTTAAGTGTCAGTGGTTTGGCTTTGTCGTCCAACATCAAATTAAAAACCGCTGTTAAAGCGGGCGATTACTTGTATTTAAGCAAACCGCTTGGATTGGGGTTATTGGCAAATGGTTTAAAGCAGCAAAAACTATCAGAAGCGGATTATCAGGTTTTTCTGAAATGGAGTACTCAGCTCAACACCATTGGTATGGAACTGGCTAAGCACCCAAGTGTTAATGCTATGACCGATGTCACTGGTTTTGGCTTATTGGGTCACTTATCAGAGATGTTAAATGGGCACTTTGGCGCCGAGCTGATACTTGAACAAATACCAGTTTTGGATGCAGCCAAAAATTTAGCAGCCGCTTATGTTTATCCAAACATTACGACCAATAATTATAATTATGTACAGGGGCATACCACCGGAATAGATGGCATACACATGTTATGGCTCTGTGATCCTCAAACCAGTGGTGGTTTGTTGGTGTCAAGTCAGCAACCTTTATCCGAAGAAGGGCTATACGAAATCGGCAGGGTGTCAGCAGAAAAAGGTATTAGAGTATTACTCTAAATATCCCCAATGCTTTAGCTTTTGCTCGTTTTTACGCCAATTTTCTTCAACTTTTACCCTCAAGTCTAAAAAGACTTTCTTGCCAATAAATGCTTCTATCGCTTGTCGTGCTTCAATACCGATTTTTTTTATTGCCGAACCACCTTTGCCTAAAATAATGCCTTTTTGAGAGTCTCTTTCGACAATAATGTAGGCGTATATTCTGTCAATACTTGGAGATTCTTTGTAATCATGAACAATGACTTCAGTACTGTAGGGAATCTCTTCCTCAAATTGATTGAAAATTTTTTCACGGATCATTTCACTCACAAAGAACCTGGTATTTCTGTCGGTCAATTGGTCTTTAGGATAAAATGCCTCATGTTCAGGTAAGTAACTGGCAATGCTTTTAAGTAATCCTTGAGCATCTAATTGGTGCAATGCAGAGATGGCAAAAACTTCTTTCGGATTTAATGCTTGGGTCAATGTTTGAATGACCTCTTTGACTTGTTGTGGATTTGACAAATCAATTTTATTGACAATCAACATCAATGGGCACTTTGCTTTTTGAATCATTTCAATGTATTCGGGCTTAAGTGCTGCATTACTGGCGTCCACTAAAAGGATTAACACATCTGCATCGTCAATGCTGTCTTTAACAGCATTCATCATGCTTTCGTGTAGTTTGTAGGCAGGTTCAATCATGCCTGGTGTATCAGAAAACACCATTTGATAGTCTGCTTCATTGACTATGCCCAAAATTCTATGGCGGGTAGTCGATGCTTTTGGGGTGATAATGCTTAAGTGTTCGCCAACCAGAGCGTTGCACAATGTGCTTTTACCGGCGTTTGGTTTACCTATGATGTTAACAAATCCTGCTTTGTGCATATTATAATTTATTGGCTAATTGTCCGCAAGCAGCATCAATGTCTTTACCTCTGCTGCGTCTGATATTGACGACTATGCCGGCACTTTCAATTTGTTCGGCAAATGCGGCAATTTTATCGGTCTCAGCACCTTTAAAGTCAGCAAGTTCAATTGGATTGTATTCAATTAAATTGACTTTACAGGGCACTTTTTTGGCAAACTTAATCAGTTCCTTCGCTTCTTGAGTGCCGTCATTGGTATCATTCATGACAGCATATTCTAAAGTGATCTTGCGTTTGGTCTTTTTGTAAAAGTAATTCAAGGCCTCAGACAAATCTTCAAGTGGATTACTGTCGTTAATGGGCATAATAGCGCTTCTTTTGGCATTATTAGCGGCATGTAATGAAAGGGCTAAGTTAAATTTAACACCATCGTCGCCTAATTTTTTGATCATTTTAGCAATACCGGCTGTCGAGACTGTAATTCGACTTGGCGACATGCCTAGGCCATCTGCCTGAGTAATTTTTTGAATGCCGGCCAAAACATTGTTGTAGTTAAGCAGAGGTTCACCCATGCCCATGAATACAATATTGCTAAGTGGCATGCCAAACTGGCTCCTTGACATTTGATCAATCAACCACACCTGGTCGTAGATTTCAGCTGCCTCTAAATTCCGTTGGCGTTTTAGGAATCCTGTGGCGCAAAAAGCGCAACTTAAACTGCAGCCTACTTGACTACTTACACAAGCAGTTACTCTAGTCGGAGTAGGGATTAAAACACCTTCAACCAAAGCATCATCATGGAGCTTAAAGGCCATTTTGATGGTACCATCAGAACTGCTTTGTTGGGCATATATGCTTACGGATAAAATACAAAAGTTTTCGCTGAGCCATGCGCGAGTTGCCAGTGGCAGGTTGCTCATGTCATTAAAGTCTTTTGCGCCCTTCTTCCAAAGCCATTCATACACTTGTTTGCCCCTGAATTTTGGTTCACCAGCGGCTTCGAAGGCCTGGCATAGGGCTTCTAAACTCATGTTGCGAATGTCTTGTTTGTTGTCAGTCAAAGCCTTGCAAAGATACGCATTTCCCATCTCAGATAATAAGAAAAGCAATTGCATAGAATTCGCGTCAAGTGTTATTAAGTTGTGTTTTGTTTGCAGTAGATTAGGTTTAATTTTGCCCTTTGATGAGTTCAACACAAGCAGTTCTGCTATTAAAAGACGGCACTTATTTCAAAGGTACTGCCGTAGGAAAAATTGGAACCACTACCGGAGAAATTTGTTTTAATACTGGCATGACTGGCTATCAAGAGGTCTTTACCGATCCATCTTATTTTGGCCAGATTCTAGTAGAAACGAATGTTCACGTAGGTAATTATGGTATCAGTCAAATGGATGTCGAATCTGACAACATTAAAATTGCCGGTTTGGTTTGTAGCACATTTGCGCACCACCATTCTAGAAAAATGGCTTTTCAAAGTATTGATGATTACTTTATCGGCAATCAAGTGGTTGGTATTCAAAATGTTGATACCCGCGCCATCGTCCGTCATGTACGTGACAAAGGTGCAATGAATGCCATCATTAGCTCAGAGATAACTGATATTCAGCAACTGCAAGCCATGCTTGACAGCGTGCCGGATATGGAGGGCTTAGAATTATCAAGTAAAGTGAGTACACCTCAGTTTTATACCATAGGTTCTGATCAGGCTGCGCACAAAGTGGCTGTGCTTGACTTTGGTATCAAACAAAATATATTACGTTGTTTGAATGAGAGAGACGCTTTCTGTGGTGTTTTCAATGCCTATGCTTCAGCTCAAGACATTCTTAAATGGCAGCCAGATGCAGTAATGATTTCAAATGGTCCTGGCGATCCTGCCTCTATGGACTATGCGGTTAAAACCATACAAACTTTGTTGGGTGAACAGTTGCCAATGTTTGGAATTTGTTTGGGCAATCAGTTACTAGGCCGTTCAATGGGCATTGAGACATTTAAAATGCACAATGGACACCGCGGATTGAATCATCCAGTTAAAAACCTTATCACAGGTCATTGTGAAATCACTACTCAAAACCATGGCTTTGCCCTCAAAACTGTTGAGCATCCTGAGGTTGAAGTGACTCACGTGAATCTTAATGATCATACCATCGAAGGCATTCGTTTAAAGGGACGTAAAGCCTTTAGCGTACAATATCATCCTGAGGCAGCTCCTGGTCCTCATGATTCTAGGTACTTGTTCGATGATTTTATAAGCATGATAAAACAATAATTCTATGTCTTTAATAGCAGATGTAAAAGCAAGGCAAGTCCTTGACTCAAGAGGTAATCCTACTGTAGAAGTAGATGTCATTACAGAAAATGGTTTTTTAGGAAGAGCCGCCGTGCCAAGTGGCGCAAGTACAGGTATTCATGAAGCGGCTGAATTGCGCGACAATGATGCCAATGTATTCATGGGAAAAGGTGTTTTAAAAGCTGTTAGTAATGTGAACGATATCATTGCCAACGAATTAATTGGCATGTATGTTTTCGAACAAAACTTACTGGATAAAACCATGCTTGAGCTTGATGGAACAGCCAATAAATCCAATTTAGGCGCCAATGCTATTTTAGCGGTTTCATTAGCAGCAGCAAAGGCTGCGGCTCAAGAAAGTCAACAATCTCTATACAGATACATAGGAGGCGTCAATGCGAATACGTTGCCACTTCCAATGATGAACATCTTAAATGGTGGAGCTCATGCAGACAATGCTATTGATTTTCAGGAGTTCATGGTGATGCCGGCTAAAGCGGATACTTTCAGTGAATCTTTGAGAATGGGGGTTCAGATTTTCCACCACTTAAAATCGGTTTTGAAACAAAAAGGGTATTCAACCAATGTTGGAGATGAGGGTGGCTTTGCTCCTAATATTCAGTCTAATGAAGAAGCCATTGAAACAGTTCTTATGGCCATTGAAAAAGCGGGATACAGACCAGGCGAAGATGTATTCATTGCTATGGATGCTGCTTGTAGCGAATTGTATGATGCTGAAAAAGGGCTATATGTATTCAAAAAGTCAGACAAGCGTCAAATGAGTTCAGCAGAGATGGTTGATTACTGGAAAACCTGGACCTCTAAATACCCTATCATTTCTATTGAAGATGGTTGCGCAGAAGATGATTGGAATGGATGGGCTCAGTTAACTCAGGCAATAGGTCAAAAGGTGCAATTGGTTGGAGATGATTTATTTGTG
This sequence comes from Flavobacteriales bacterium, assembly GCA_040379725.1. GTDB lineage: Bacteria > Bacteroidota > Bacteroidia > NS11-12g > UBA955 > JABMMZ01. The sequence continues at coordinate 1,369 of JBEIKN010000088.1, read as the reverse complement.
ACCAATGTCAACCGTTTACAAAAAGGAATCAACGAAAATATTGCTAATAGTATCTTAGTAAAAGTCAATCAGATAGGATCACTTACTGAAACCATTAATGCAATTAATTTAGCCACTCAAAATGCCTATACAAACATCATCAGTCACCGTAGTGGTGAAACAGAAGATGCTACCATTGCAGACATTGCTGTTGCTATGAACAGTGGTCAAATCAAAACAGGTTCGGCTAGTAGAAGTGATCGTATGGCTAAATACAATCAATTGTTGCGCATCGAAGAAGAATTGGGCAGTAATGCAGTTTTCTTAGGCAGACAATTTAAGTACATTAAGTAAACGGACACATCAAGCAAGTCCACTTAAGGGCATAAAAAAACCAGATCATCCGATCTGGTTTTTTTATTATACTACTATTAAATTAAATCCAATCCATGGCCATGGCAAAGCCTCCAACTGTGGTTGGTAAAGCCAACCAAAAAGCTTCTGGAAGGAACATTAACAATGCAACGATCGTAACAAGAGATACTAAAAATAGCATCCAATAGCCGGTTTTAGATTTTTTTTCTGACATGAATATCTGTTTTTATTATGGTGCAAACCTAGTGAATTTTTTCTTAGTAACTACATTTTTTTTCGGACTAAATTTGCTCAATGATTCAAAGAGTTCAATCGCTGTATATTGTAAGCATCGTTTTATGCCTTACGCTTGGTTTAATCTTCCAATGGTCACTGTTTCTTTGGACCGATAATTTACCATCACAACTCATAGGAGATTGTCCCGTGGGGGAAACTTATGAAATTAACTTAGTCTCTGATATAAAATTGTTTATATCTTGTTTATTAACTCTTTTGTTGAGTATGTTTTCTCTATTAAGTTTCAAAAATTTGAAGCGCCAATTGACCCTTTTAAAGTTCAATGCAGGTCTTATTTTAAACAATAGTTTTTTTATTGTTTTAGTTGGCTGGTCAAATGCAAAACAATTCCAATTGCCATTCAACTTGATGTCAACAACTGTCTATTTTTGGGTCATAATGGGACTGCTTTTTATCAATTATTTAGCCATCAGGGGTGTTAGGAAAGACATTCATTTATTAGCATCTGCTGACCGTTTGAGGTAATTTTAATTTTAAATTGATTCTAAATAATATTCAAGTGGAAAAATCCCGATAATTTTTATAGAATATTTTGAAAATAACAATAAATTTGCCGCAACTTAAAAAAGACACATAGACCTTTTTAGCAAGCAATCAGATAGAATGAAATCACTTTTAAAACTCACTTTCAAATGGACTCTAGCTGCAGCAATACTCTTTGGCGCTGCATATGCTGTGAGTCATTCCATTGACGTTCAAGGGGTATCGGTTGATCATT
>JBEIKN010000087.1:0-7759 GCA_040379725.1 Flavobacteriales bacterium | reverse complement strand
GGCATCATGGGACCAGTTATGATGGATAACTTTAAAAAACAAGCCCAAAGATTGGGCGCTGATATCCGTTATGGTATTGTGACTTCAGTAGATTTCAGTCAAAGACCATTTACATGTATAGTTGACGAACAAAAAACCATTAAAGCTCAAGCAGTAATCATTGCTACTGGTGCTAGTGCTAAATGGCTTGGCATTCCGAGTGAACAACGCCTAAACGGTAGTGGCGTAAGTGCTTGTGCTGTTTGTGATGGATTCTTTTACAGAGGACAAGATGTGGCCATTGTTGGTGCTGGAGACACCGCCTGCGAAGAAGCTTCGTACTTAGCCAAATTGTGTAAAAAAGTCCACATGATCGTACGTAAAGACAGTTTTAGAGCTTCAAAAGCCATGCAACAACGCGTGCTTAACACACCCAATATTGAAGTACACTTCAACTACGAAACCGACGAAATTCTTGGCGACAATATGGTTAATGGCGCAAGACTAAAAAACACGGTTGATGGTTCTATGAAACAAATTGATGTTACTGGCTTTTTTGTGGCCATTGGACATCATCCAAACACAGACATTTTTAAACCATACATACAATTAGATGAACAAGGTTATATCATTACAAAACCTGGTAGTTCATTCACCAATGTAGAGGGTGTATTTGCCTGTGGTGATGCTCAAGACAAAATATACAGACAAGCCATCACAGCCGCAGGCAGTGGTTGTATGGCCGCTTTAGATGCAGAGCGTTGGTTGGCTGGTCAACACAACTAAACCAAAACAATGTCTGATAAACCGATCAGTATACCGGAAGCCCAAGCCATGGTTGACGAATGGATCAAGACCATTGGTGTCAGGTATTTCAACGAGCTTACCAATATGAGCATTTTAATGGAAGAAGTTGGGGAATTGGCAAGAGGCATGTCTCGTCAATATGGAGAGCAATCGTATAAAGCAAATGAAACACCATCAGATTTATCTGAAGAAATGGCCGATGTCTTATGGGTGCTGATCTGTATAGCCAATCAAACGGGCGTTGATTTAAACCAAGCTTTATTGAAATCCTTCGAAAAGAAAACTAAAAGAGATGCTGAGCGCCATAAAAATAATCAGAAATTGTCTGATTCAATTGGTGATTAATGACTAATTTCGCAACTGTTTATGACATACGAAGCCGTTATAGGATTAGAGATACACGTTCAATTATTAACCAAGAGTAAAGCGTATTGTTCTGACTCTGCAGAATTTGGCGCTATGCCAAACACGCAAGTCAGCCCTATTACGATTGCCCATCCTGGCACGCTTCCTAAACACAACATTCAGGTGATTGAAAAAGCCATCACCATGGGCTTGGCCCTTGGATGTGAGATCAGCAGATACAACCAATTTGACCGCAAGAATTATTTTTATGCGGATTTGCCTAAAGGCTATCAAATCACTCAAGATAAAACCCCCATTTGCAAAGGTGGTTCGGTTAAAATCAAACTCAAGGATGGTCAAGAAAAGCACATTGGTTTAACCCGCATCCACATGGAAGAAGACAGCGGGAAAAGCATGCATGATCAAGACCTTTATGACACATTAGTTGACTACAACAGAGCAGGTGTGCCTTTAATTGAAATCGTTAGTGAACCAGATATTCAATCTGCTGAAGAGGCCTACGAATATGTGAGTGAAGTCAGAAAATTAGTGAGGTACTTGGGCATTTGCGATGGCAATATGGAAGAAGGCTCCATGCGTTGTGATGCCAATATTTCCATCAGACCAGTTGGATCCAAAACCTTCGGCACCAAAGTCGAAGTTAAAAACATGAATTCTATTAGCAATGTCAAACGTGCCATTGAAAGTGAAATCATTAGACAAACCGAATTAACCGAACAAGGTATTGTCATCATTTCTGAAACCAGAGGTTTCAATGCGCTTAAAGGCAATACATTCAGCATGCGTTCAAAAGAAGCGGCCAATGATTATAGGTATTTCCCTGAACCAGATCTTCCACCCTTTATTGTCGAACAATTCCTAATTGATCAATTGAAAGCAGACATGCCACAATTACCTGAGGCCATCTATTTGCAATTAAAAAATGAGTTTGGTTTATCTGAATACGATGCTAAAACCATTACAGACGATCAAGCCTCTGCCTTATATTATTTATCATTTGTAAAACATTGTAAGCAGTACAAAGCTGCAGCCAATTGGTTACTTGGCCCGATCAAATCATACTTAAATGAAACTGCCACTGAAATTGAACAATTCCCAGTTGGTTTTGAATCAATGGCTGCGTTGATTGCATTAATCGAAGAAGGTCTCTTAAGCCATACGGCAGCAGCTCAAATCGTTTTCCCTAAATTGCTTGAGTCTCCAAAATTGTCCCCGCTTGAAATAGCAGAATCCCTTAACGTTATTCAATCAAAAGATGCTGGAATGATTGATCAAATTGTTGCAGATGTGTTAAGCCAATTGCCGGATAAAGTAGTTGAATACAAAGCTGGCAAGAAAGGTTTGTTAGGCTTATTTGTTGGAGAAGCCATGAAATTGAGTAAAGGCAAGGCTGACCCTAAGGCCCTCAACCAAGCCATGTCTAAAGCTTTGGATGCCTAAAAAGGCGATTCAAAAACTGAAAAAGCATGATATTGCTGATCTTTTTCAGACAATATAGGCGTTTGAGAACGCCATTGAATGTTTAAATCTGCATCGTTCCATGGCAATCCGCCTTCTGATTCTGGATGGTAAACATCTGTACATTTGTATACAAAAATGGTTTCGTCTTCCAGAACCTCAAATCCATGAGCAAATCCTGGGGGAATATAAAATTGTGTGAAATTCTGTTCGCTTAATTCAATCGAAAAAGTCTTGCCATAGGTAGCAGATTGTTTTCGGATATCAACAACCACGTCAATGACGGCACCTTTTATGACTCTGACCAATTTACCTTGTGCATGTGGTGGTTTTTGAAAATGCAACCCTCTAATTGTTCCTTTGTTAGACATGGATTGATTGTCTTGAACAAATACTTGATCTATGCCCAATGATGCCAAAACGGCTTTGTTGTATGATTCTAAAAAATACCCCCTAGTATCTTTGAATACCTTTGGTTGTATAATCACCAAGCCTTGAATGCCGGTTTCAATTAATTGCATGCACAAAAATAGTTAAAAGCGCGCGTTCCTTTGACTAAGATATCAGCCTGCGTCTATTTTATCAAGCAGGTTTTTATTTTGTATGTTTGCACATTCAAAACATGAAAAAAGTCATTTTAGCTTGTCTGGGTCTAATGACCTTATTGGCTGCATGGTTAGCGTATCGGCTTAAATCTCCAGCTCTTAGTATTCAAAAAGATACCATTATTGTATTGGATGCCAATGACAGCACAAATGATTCCGTGATTAAAAAGTTAACGGCACATGACCTAAAAGCGCCATGGTTGTTTGGGTTAATTGCTCAAAAAATGAATATGCAGAATGGTCTTAAAAAAGGCCAATACGAAGTCAAAACCAATATGACTTTTTTTGATCTTTGTCGCTTGTTCAGAGCTGGGAAATTTCAATCGGTAGACTTCACCATCAAACCATTGATACAACTCAATCAATTTCAAAAATTATACGGCCTTAAATTTGACGGCGATAGCATTGATATGTCCAATTGCCTAAAAGATTCCAATTATCTTAAAAGCATAGGCTTTAATGACACTACCCTTTTTGCTTTGTTAATACCTAATACCTATAACATACTTTACCACAGCTCTCCTCAAGAAGTACTGGCCTATTTAAAACGTCAATACACAAGTTTTTGGGACAGCAGCAAATTGCAAAAAGCTAGCGCCTTAGGTCTTACACCCATTCAGATTGCCAGTTTAGCCAGTATTGTGTCGAAGGAAAGTAATCAGGTGAATGAAATGCCAATGATTGCAGGCATGTATTTAAATCGTTTGAAAATTGGCATGCCCTTACAAGCTGACCCAACGGTTAAATTTGCGCTGAATCAACCCGGACTAAAACGCATTTTAATTGGTCACTTAACCATAGAATCGCCATACAATACCTATTTACATAAGGGGCTTCCTCCAGGGCCAATATGCGTTCCAAGTTCAGAAGCCATTGAAGCTGTTTTAAACCCTGAAGCGCACAAGTATTTATACATGTGTGCCAAAGCAGATTTTAGCGGAGCTCATGCTTTTTCGACCAATTATAAGCAACATTTAAAATTGGCCAAAGCTTACCAAAAAGCTTTAGATGCCAAGAACATACACTAGCGTTTTTTGATGGCATGTTGCGTATTAAACAATATGCTATCAAATTTTATGGGATCAACTTCTGTTTTTGGTGCAATGATTTTGATGCGCGGTTTTTGATGTATGAATTTGAAATACATATACAAAGCAGAACCTACAAAAAGTCCTAAAAACGCTAATAGCACAGCCAGTTTCTTTAATTTACTTTGCATGGTCATTAAAACGATCTACCGATACCAATTACCCATCTATTTTGAAGGTAAGCAGATTGAACATAAGGTGGCGTATTCAAAAATACTGGCGCATCTAAACGAATGGTGAACGGTTGAATCAAATTGCGTTTACCCCATTTAGTAATGCTTGCAGCCATGCCTAAACCAGCATCAGCTCTTAATGGCGATTGAACAATGCCTAAGCTTGTATTTTGGTAGATCAAACCGGCATCAGCAAATACATACGCGTCTATGTGCATCCAATTTTTTGTCAACTTAGGTTGAAATTTGATCAATCGGTCAATATCCAATTCGGCAGAGGCTGAAATACCACCATTACCACGGTATAAATTGTATTGGTTGTTAAACGCATTTACAGGCGCTAAATATCCAGCATAACCTCTTAAATTAAGACCTCCGCCCATTTGAAAATGGTTGGTATTAACACCATAACCTAAATAGGCTGCAGGAATCCAAGCTCTAGACCTCGTAAAGCGGCTCTCAAGCATGTCTTCCATATTGGCCGAAGCTAAATTCAACAACACTTCGTCTGGGATGTTTACACCCTCTATGTGCTGAAAATAGCATCTGGTTTTTAAGTCAAACTTACCCAATCGATTATTGTTAATAGCTTCTAATTTGAATGAGCCATAACCATATTCTTTGCTTAGGCTACTACCTCTCAAGGAAGATTTAATGCTGCCATTTCCTTTTAGGTATTTGTATGTTCTAACATAATCTACAATAATACTGGTGTTGGCTTTGGCTTCACGTTCAATTGATTGAGCGCTTGGCCAATACACAGAAGCATGACTGTCTAAAACGATGGATTTAAAATGGATGTTAAAAGTGTTTTGTCCAAAGGTTTTTCTAAATCCAAGATCATCATAATACACCCCATCCAAGAATTTTGTGTTCCAATAAATAAAGGCATCTTTTCCGACCAAATTTGAGTATGACAAAGCATAGGAGATCGGTTTTCTAACAGAATGATCATAAGCTTGTTCTGCACCTATGCCTGAATTGTACCAAACAGACCAATCAAACACATGCTTTAATTTAACGTATTCAAAATGTGTGTTAAATCCTATTTTCATACCATCAACTGCATTGAACCATACATCAGGGCGCATGCTTCCGTTGCGATGATTAAAGCTTGAAGTTGACGCTATGCCTTTATTCAATTTAAACACCAAAGGCAAATCATATTGATTTTTTCTAATAACATTATCCATTCTATAGACATCTGCCAATCGATTGGTCGTATCAATTTCAATACTCAACAAAGGGGCCTTAAGGACTATGGTATCCGTATACAATTGATTCAATAGACCCCAGCCTTTCCAAACTTTCAAAACAGTTCTATTTTCAGGTTTTGAAAAATAGGTATTGGGGATTAAATACTCATAGGTCTGTTTGGATTTATCCGTTACGGTGATGTCCAACGGCATTTGCATATCGCCTTTACGCTTGAATCGAATGGCATATTTGTATTCCGACTTAGACTTGTCTTTAGAGACCAATAAATAATCCACTATTTTATAATCAATGGTTTTGGTGGTTTCCATCCATTGATCAAAAAACCAATTCAAATCAACTTTCGTGTAATGGATGATGGATTGTCTAAAATCATCTGGATATGGGTGGGCAAATTTCCAAGTGTTGAAATAATGTTTCATAGCACTTAAAAACAAGGTGTCGCCCAAAACATATTGGAGGTTATACAACATCGTTGCTGTTTTATAATAGACATGTCTGTACCCACCACCATGCCCTACTGCAGAACTAAAATCATCACTGTGGGTATTTAAAGGAATGTCTTTATGGTTCATGGCATCATTTAAATAACCATTGTAAACGCTTTGCTCATCGTATGCACTTGCATGCATTGGGTAATGATTAAATCGCTTGATGCTCCATGAGGTCAAGAACTGAGTAAACCCTTCATCGAGCATGGCTCTGTAGGTTTCATTGTTGCCAATCATCCCGAAAAACCAATTGTGACCCACCTCGTGCGCAATCACATACTGATGATTTGGCCAATTACCTCCATTGAGTGTAATCATTGGATACTCCATGCCATCGCGCGCATCTGCAGCTACAATTTTAGGGTAGCCATACATGCCAAAATCTGTACTGTAGGTTTTGACGACTTGAGCAACAAAATCAGCCGTAGGAAACCAATAAGGCGCATTCTGTTCTTGAGCCAATGCAATACATTGAATGCCATTCCAAACCACTGTTGCCATTCTGTATGTAGGGTCTGCAGTAAAGGCAAAATCATGTACATTTTCTGCATGGAAACGCCATTGTTTTCTGCCATCATTAGGGGTCTTAAAGGTGTATCCTGTTGGTACGCGTTCTTTTTTCCCATCATCAACAAAAACCTCTTTTGAATAATTGGCAATGTCTAATTGTTGTCTTAATGAAGCAGGCATGACTTCGTCTGAATTGCTTAACACACCTGTTGCTTCAACGACATATTTTGAGGGAAAGTCTAGCGTTACATCGTATACACCATAATCGCCGTAAAATTCCTTGCCCAAATGTTGGTCGGTTTCCCAACCAAATTTTCTATCATACACACAAATCCTTGGATACCAATGAACACCATCAAAATGCTTGTTTTCGCCATCAGGACTGAAAAGTTTAAAACGTCTTCTCATAGAACCATTGTCCCAATAAGTTCTAAACTGAATATCAAACACCAAAGAATCTCCTGGCGCTAAAAGTTGATTTAATTTAGCCATTAGAATGGTATTGTCAAGGGTAAAGGCTACTACTTGACCATTGATTTTAAATCCATCAATCAGGGTGCCCATTTTCAAGGCTTCGTATTTACCGAATTCAGATACGTCATGATTGACTTCATTCAAAGCATGCGCATAAGACCCTGGTTGAAAGGCATTTTGATACAAATGAAAATACACCTTGTCTAGGTGATCAGGACTGTTGTTATAGTATACCAAGCGCTCAGAGCCCTTGATTTCATCAGTTTGATCATCTATCTGAGCCTGAATGGTGTAATGCACATCCTGTTGCCAGTATGATGATGAAGGCTTGCGATTTTTCCAATAATCTGGATGGCTTATGTTCAAACCTGCCCAAGCCATTGTTGGACATACAAAAGCCATTAACAAACAATGTTTAAATGTGTTCATGCGTGTTGCGAAAGTAAATAAAAGCGCTGAAAAAACGAACTACCCTATCGATAATAATCGGTGTAATTCAAGTCTATTTTCAGGTTCGTTGAAAAGACCACAATATTCTGCGGTTGTAGTATGGCTGCTATTGTCTTTAATGCCACGACTGGCCACGCACAAAT
>JBEIKN010000086.1:0-7796 GCA_040379725.1 Flavobacteriales bacterium | reverse complement strand
TACCGGTTATCGGATACCGGTTATCGGTTATCGGAGACCGGATGCCGGATGTCGGTATTTCGAAGGAACTGAGAAACATCTCCGGCAAACTGACCCCTAATAGGGTGCAGGCATTAGGCATTTGGATTTAGGATTTAGGCACCAGTGGTAGTAAGTTATCATATACAGCAAATGTTGTTGATTATAAACAATTCTACACTAACCCCTAACCACTATCCCCTAACCCCTATTCTCCAACCCCTACTTCGCCCACTTGAGTGAAACGGAGGTGGGCCCCTATCCCCTAATCCCTAAATCCTAAGCCCTAAAGCCTTTCCCTCGTTCATTTACCAAATTAAAACCCAATCAATTCTGATGTTTATGTAACTTGAAGCATCATGTTGCATCAATCAGAAAAAATACTTACTTTTGCCGTTAGTATTGTTATCCGTTAGTATGATCATTACATTCGGGAACAAACTAACTGAACAAATTTGGAATGGTCATAAAACCCATTCCATTTCAGTTGAATTACAAGAGCAAACTAGAAGAAAATTGAGAATGTTAAACAACTCTATTGATTTAAATGATTTACAAATCCCCCCATCCAATAGACTTAAAAAATTAACCGGAAAATTGCAATCATTTTATGCCATTAGAGTTAATAAGCAGTTTAGAATCATTTTTAAATGGCATGCAGGCTATGCCAGTCAAGTTCAACTAATTGATTACCATGACTAAGATGAAAACATTAAAAAATCCACATCCGGGCAACATATTACTCCATGAATTTTTGATTCCAATGGATATTACTGCTTACAGACTTTCAAAACAGATTGCTATACCACAAACCCGTTTATCTGAAATTATTCATGGAAGACGAAGCATAACAGCTGATACGGCAATTCGCTTATCTAAATTTTTTGGCAATAGTGCCCATTTTTGGTTAGGACTTCAAAACGATTATGATATTGAAGCTTTGCTAAAATCTAAGAAAACAATTTTCAAAAACATACAGTTACATGAAGCTCCAATCGTTTAAAGGTTTTCTAGGGTTTAGGGATTAGGGGACCGGAGACGGAATGCCGGAGACGAAATACCGGAGACGTATACCGGTTATCGGATACCGGTTATCGGTTATCGGAGACCGGATGTCGGTATTTCGAAGGAACTGAGAAACATCTCCGGCAAACTGACCCCTAATAGGGTGCAGGCATTAGGCGTTAGGCATTAGGATTTAGGATTTAGGCACCAGTGGTATTAAGTTATCATTTACAGCAATTGGTGTTTCTTATGACGAATATACACTAACCCCTACTTCGCCCACCAGAGTGAAACGGAGTTGGGAACCCTGACTCCTAAATAGGTTAAAGGCATTAGGATTTAGGATTTAGGCACTAGTGGTATTAAGTTATCATTTACATCAATAGGTGTTTCTTATGACGAATATACACTAACCACTAAATCCTGACCCCTCAAAACCAATCTTTCATGCGGTCAAAGAACCCTTTTTCTTTCTTGGCATTTTTTGCGGAGAAGTGTTCAGATGATTGTAATTTTTTGAGCAATTCAGTTTCTTCTGAAGCTATTTTTTTAGGAATCCAAATGTGAATGACGATTAATTGATCGCCTGTTTGGTAACCATTGATATCAGGGAATCCTTTGCCTCTTAGTCGCAATACTTTGCCTGATTGAGTCCCTGGCTCAATGGTAATTTTAGCACGGCCATCAATGGTTGGCACTTCAACACTTGCCCCAAGAATGGCATCAATAACACCTATGGCTAAATTGTAAACCACATGGTTGTCTTGACGTTCTAATTCTGTATGTTTTTCTTCTTCTATTAAGATTAATAAATCACCATCAATACCGCCGCCTGGAGCAGCATTGCCTTTGCCTGACATTGACAACTGCATGCCTTCTTGAACGCCTGCAGGAATCTTAATGGTGGTTTCAATTTCTTCGTGCATCAAACCTTGGTCATTGGCACCAGAAGGTTTATTGGAAAGCGTTTTACCACTTCCGCCACAATGCGGACAAGCAGCAACTGTTTGCATTTGCCCTAAAAATGTTTGAGAGATGCGATTCACTTGACCGGTTCCTCGGCAAGTCGAACAATCTTTAAAAGTAGCCCCTTTAGCCAATACCAATTTGCGGTATTTGATTTTCTTCTCTACACCATTCTTAATATCGGCATAGGTTAATTTGATTTTTATACGGATGTTACTGCCGACATTGGCTCTTGTGCGTCCATTTCGACCAGAACCACCGCCAAAAAAATCACCAAAACCGCCGCCGCCAAATATGTCTCCAAACTGACTGAATATGTCTTCCATATTCATGCCTCCGCCATAGGAACCGCCTGAAGCCCCCCCAACGCCTGCATGACCATATTGATCATATCGTTGTTTCTTTTGAGGGTCGCTTAATACTTCATAAGCCTCTGCAGCCTCTTTGAATTTTTCCTCTGCAGCTTTATCCCCTTCGTTTTTATCTGGATGGTATTTAATGGCCAGTTTGCGATAGGCTTTCTTGATCTCATCAGCTGATGCTGATTTAGTGATCTCTAATATGTCGTAATAATCTCTTTTTGCCACAGTGTTATTCTCCTACAATGACTTTAGCAAAACGGATCACATGACCGTTTAATGTATACCCTTTTTCTGTTTCGTCAATCACCTGTCCTTTTTGCTCCTCTGATGGTGCTGGAATATTGGTGATGGCTTCATGCAAATCAACATTAAATGCTTGTCCGATGCTGTCGATCGGCTTAAGACCTTTTGCCGTCAACAAACCGTTGAATTTATTGTGAATCAATTGAACACCTTCCTTATACGCTTCAAAACTAGCTGTTTCAGAAGCCTTCATAGCTCTTTCAAAATCATCTATGATGGGTAAAAAAGATAAGATAATATCCTTGCCAGCGGTTTGCAATAATTCTGAACGCTCTTTCATTGTTCGACGTTTATAGTTATCAAACTCTGCGTACAATCTTAAAAATTTATCATTAGCGTCGGCTAATTGTTGTTGAAGGTTATCATTAGAATCTGTGGTATTAGATTCAGTCGCTTGAGTTTCCTCAATTGGAAGATCTGCTTGATTTTGCTCTTCTACTACTTGCTTTTCGTCTGTCATATCGTTTCTGTTTTTTCAAAAATGTTGCCACTTCATGAATTCTGACACAATGTCTCGGCCATTGTGCATAATGCCCTTAAAAAAGCCATTATGACTTTAAAAGCGCCTGAAGTTGAGCTTCTAAATCATGGGCATTTTGAGCAGTATACACTTGCTCTCCATTGGCATTCAAAATCATTATTTGAGGAAGGGTAGTTACTTTAAATTGAAGGGCTGGAGCAGATGCGTATTTTTTAAAATCACAATATTGGTTGCTCCAGGTAAGGCCATCATCAGTAATGGCTGATTGCCATGACACAGCATCTGTATCTAATGATACACTCACAAAAACCACCTTGGGATTGAGTTGATAGTTCTGGTAAACGTGCACTATGGATTTATTCTCAAGTCTAGAGGCTTTGCTCCATGAAGCCCAAAAATTCAAAACAACAAATTTTCCTTTGAAGGCTTGAAGATTAAAACTATCGGAAGACGATTGAACTGAATCGGAGTGTGTTGTTTGAGGACTACTTACAAAAGCCGAAGCCATTGCGGCAATCATGATTACAATGATAAGATTTGCTTTCATAAACAGTGTTTTAATCTATGCGTACAATTTCTGCACCAATCTGATTTAAACGCTGATCTATGAACTGATAGCCTCTGTCAATTTGCTCAATATTTTTAATGGTACTTACCCCATTAGCACTCATAGCGGCAATCAACATAGCCACGCCTGCACGAATATCTGGAGAGCTCATGGTTATGCCTTTCAATGGCACTTTTCTGTCCAGTCCCATCACATTGGCACGGTGTGGATCACATAAAATGATTTTAGCCCCCATATCAATGAGATTATCGACAAAGAACAAGCGGCTTTCAAACATCTTTTGATGAATCAAAACATTGCCCCTCGCCTGGGTTGCCGTCACTAAAATAATGCTGATTAAATCAGGTGTAAACCCTGGCCAAGGCGCATCGGCTATGGTTAATATACTGCCATCTATAAACGACTCTATTTCATAATTGGATTGAGATGGAATATAAATATCATCGCCTCTGAACTCCATTGCTATACCCAAACGTTTGAAGGTATCTGGAATGATTCCAAGTTCAGCGATGGCACAATTTTTAATGGTAATTTCGCTCTCCGTCATAGCAGCCAAACCTATAAAACTACCAATCTCAATCATATCAGGCAACATAGTATGCTCAGTTCCACCTAGGGCTTCTACGCCTTCGATGGTCAAAAGATTAGACCCTATGCCTGATATTTTGGCCCCCATGCGGTTTAACATTTTACACAATTGTTGTAAATAAGGTTCGCATGCGGCATTGTAAATAGTGGTTGTCCCTTCGGCTAAAACTGCAGCCATTAAAATATTAGCTGTACCAGTTACTGAGGCCTCATCTAACAACATATAGCAACCTTTTAAACGACCAGTCTGAGCAGTTACTTTATAAAACTGTTCATTGGCTAAATATTCAAAGTGTGCCCCTAACTTCATAAACCCTATAAAGTGGGTATCTAAACGTCTGCGGCCAATTTTATCACCCCCAGGGCTAGGAATAAATCCTTTTCCAAAGCGCGCTAACAAAGGCCCTATAATCATAATAGATCCTCTTAAACTAGCCCCTTTTGCTTTAAACTCAGCTGAATTTAAATAGTCCAAGTTGACGCCAGTTGCTTTGAATTGATAACTGGATTCAGATAACTTTTTAACCTCTACACCCAAATCACCCAACAACTCAATGAGTTTTAAGACATCTCGAATAGAAGGAATGTTATGTATGGTTACTGCTTGATCGGTTAATAAAACAGCCGATAAAATTTGTAAGGCTTCGTTTTTAGCGCCTTGAGGAATGATTTCCCCTTTTAATTTTTTGCCACCAGTGACTTTAAAAGTACCCATGTTTGAAATTATTTTTTATAGTGGTTCTTTTTGTTTTTGAAGTGTTTGTTATTATTGTTGCCCTTAGAGTGGTGATGATTGTTGCTGTAAAACTTTTTACGGCGTTGCTCAAGGGTAATTTCCAGCTCTTCAGGATTCACTTTTAATTGATTTTGAGAAATCACCTCTAAGTGCTCTGCTAACTGTTGATTGCTTAAATTTTCGTTGTTCCAGTTTCTAGAAGAATTGGTCATAAAAGAGGCCAACAAATTCAGAAACTCAGCTTGTAATTCTGGAGAGTCAATCTGAGCTGCCTTATTCACCATAAATTGCAAATTGCGCCCATAAAAGCGGAACTTAATAGGCTGTGAAGGATATTCGATCCTATCAGGCTTTTGATTAATTTTAGTGGGCTCCGGCGGCGGAAATGGACCGTCAACATCTAACTGAAAATTAGAAATGATGTATAGATGATCCCAGAGTTTTTGTTTGTAATCCGCTTGGTCTTTGACGGTAGGATTAAGGATCTCCATCACACTGATCAAGGCATCAGCCATTTTACTGCGCTTGCCTTTATCGGCAATACTCATAACATGCTCTACCATGTCCTGAAACGATCTGCCATATTCAGACAGAATCAATTGTTTGGCTTGTGTATTATAGTGAAAAAGCTCTGACATATTTCTTGCTCAAATGTAGTGATTTTATAGTAAAAAAACCCCGCTGAATTGGCGGGGTTCTAGATTTTTTAAACGGTGTACAAAAAAGATTACTTTTTGTAGATTTCGTCGTTTTTAGGCTCAAATGTGATGCGGTGTTTTTTGCCGGCTACATTGAACTCTAACTTCAACATATCGTTTTTAAGCATGATGATGTCTGCATCAACAGCAGTTGTAGGATTGCTTTCTGATTGAGATATATCGTTCATTTCATTAGCACCAAACGACACTTTATTGCTCTTATCTTTGAAAGACCATTTACCAGCTTGTTTGATGGTTTTGTACAACACGTTGTTGGCATCAAAGTTTGCTAAAATATCGCGATAAGTTCTATCGTCTTTAGGATTCATGGTTAAAACCTTGTCTTTGGTTGGTGAACTGTAACCTGCTGCATAGTCCATATTGAAAGTGTAGAAATTGGTTCTGCCAATAACGAAATACAATACGATAGAATCACCCGCAGATGTGAATGATTTTTTCAAGTTAGCATCTTCTGTGCCATCTACTGTGTATCCTGTAACCTTCCATTCGTTTGACAATCTGTCTCTTTTCGCTCTAAATGAAATACCTGGTCCTTCTTCGTATTTACAAGCTGAAAACAACATGCTTAAAGCAGCAAATACAACCAATGAAATCTGTGTAATACGTCTCATGTTTTATTATAATTTATGCAAATATAAGGCTTAATCCGTGAATTAATAATTAATTTTTCTAGTGCCTTGGAAGCTTGTTAGCAACCCTGTGGAAAAGGCCTTGTTTATTGACAATGCGTCAAGATCTAATCATGAGTTTTGCAAACCTTAAGACCAAGGTTTTTTGACCCATTTCTTGGAATTGAATAACGGCCTTTTTATGATCGCCCTCGCCTTCTAATTGCTGCACTACACCTAAACCAAATCTTTGATGTTCTACATTCTGGCCCACTAGAATTGACGAAGGATCATCTGGCTTGAAATCAGCAGAGGCGTTGACATCAGGCAATGGTTTCGTGACAGATTTGCCGACAAACAAGCCATAGCCTTTTCCGAAATTGGCATCATTGGGTGACTTGTGAGCGATGTTAGGCGCTTTAGCCTGATGGAGCATAGAAACATCCATAAACTGTTTATCAATCTCCTCTATAAAACGACTCGGATCGCAAGGAATTAAATTGCCATACTTGAAACGAGAGGTGGCATAACTCAGGGTAAGATGCTCTTCGGCACGCGTTATGGCTACATAAAACAAACGTCGCTCTTCTTCTAAATCCTGACGACTGGTTAAACTCATTTGACTGGGAAACAAATTTTCTTCGAGTCCTACCACAAACACGTGTTTAAATTCCAACCCTTTACTGCTGTGTATGGTCATCAAAGTAATTTTATCACCATCTTCATCGTCTTTGTCAGCATCCGTATACAAGGCAATTTCTTGTAAAAAAGCTGACAAGTCTTTTTCTTTCTCTGAGGTATCGTCTTCCGTGAATTCTTTGATGGCATTGAGCAATTCCACTAAGTTTTCATATCGCGAAACACCTTCTACAGTTTTATCTTCGTGTAGAGTCCTTAACAAAGTGGATTGTTTGGCTACATACTCCGCAATTTCGTACGCATTTTTAGTCGTCAACATGGTTTGAAAACTGCAAATCATGGTATAGAAATCTCTGAGATGAGCTACAGCAGCACCTAATACCGGGAACTGATGGGCTTGTTTCAAAATCTCCCAAATTGACAAGTCATTTTCCGATGCTAGAACCACTAATTTATCAATGGTTGTATTGCCGATTTTTCGCGCTGGATAATTGATAATGCGCTTAAGCGCCTCTTCATCTTTGGGATTGACAATTAAACGCAAATAAGACAACAAATCTTTAACTTCTTTCCGCTGATAAAAACTCATGCCGCCATAAATGCGGTAAGGCATATTCATGCGCCTGAACGATTCTTCAAAAGCACGAGATTGGGCATTGGTTCTATACAAAATCGCAAAGTCAGAGTAGGCCCTGTGCAAGCGATTGCGTGATTCAAAAATTTGATTGGCTACAGCTTTACCTTCTTCATTGTCTGAAGCAGACCTGAACAACATGATTTTTTCACCTTCGGGATTATTGGTG
>JBEIKN010000085.1:0-7901 GCA_040379725.1 Flavobacteriales bacterium | reverse complement strand
TGATTGAAGCCCTGCATAACACAGTATGACTTCATTGAGGCAAAGTCAGCATCGCCGCCATAGATGAATGCACTGCTATAACCCTGCTGTTTTAAGTCTTTTGACAAACCATTCAATTGATTCACCTTATCAGGAAAAACAATGATAGAAGACAATGGCTGAGCAGGATATCCGCTGTTGATGGCCACCAATCCTTTATCTGTTCTATCGCCTGACGCATAACATTGCTTGAAGGCTAAATTTGATTGCGCATAGGCATCAAGATTGGGCGTGAGTTGGTTGTGGCCAGAAAACCATGCACTGGCTGATGCCGTGAAACTTTCAAGCACAATGATCAGCACATTGGGTTTGGTATAGTTACAAAAGGTCAAGGTATCTGAATAGGCTAAACATGTTTTATGCGTCAAGTCTCCAGCTTGTTCAGATGATATTAGCTTAAAGCTATTGCCATATAACGTATTGGCATCGTTAAAGCAGTAATACAAAGCATTCCAAAAAGCATTAAGTGCAGAAGCATTATTAATGGATTTTGTATCGTAAATTGCTCTTGAAGGGCTCATAGTACTCACGCCTAAACCCCCTCTAATCGCAATAGCATTGAGCATCAAACACAATACACAAACAATTGCGTGTTGCCAAGAATAAGCCAAAGGACGCTTTAAAATCTTGATGATTTGTTTATACAAAACTGTAAAAGCAGCCAGCAAAATAGCGCCCATTCCTAGGGACTTGATCCAATCAGCAGACCCTGCACTCAAAAGCATCTCTTTTGGATGAGACGTATACACTAAAATTTGATTGTTGAATCGATTCCCCCAATGTAAATACAACTCAGCATCAATCATGGTGATTAAAAAAACCAATGTTAACTCGCAAATTAAAATGGATTGATACCATCTAATGGATAAAGGCTTTTTGATAACATGCTCAAACAAAAGCAACAATATAAACGGTGCCATACAATAGGCCGTTGCAGACAAATCCATACTGAAACCATGCCAAACAGAGCGTATAAAAACCAAAGCAAAACCGCTTTCAAAAGACCCTATATGATACAACATAAAATACAACCTTGACAATTCAAAGCCTAACATTATGAGGCAGAAAAGAATAAAAAAGAAGTATAAACGCTTCAAGTAAATAGGGTTTTATGTTAAACTAAGTTCTGTTTAATTTGATTACAAATTGACACTGTAATATCATCTGTTGGCAGGTCGTTGGCATCTGTACCAAATGGGTCTTCAATTTCTTCGGCAAGGAGTTCAATACTCGCAAACACATAAAATAAAAATGAAATGATCAATACCGACCAATATTCAAAATCCATAGCAAAACCAAAGGGCATTGAGGCTATATAAATAAATATTATTTTTTTTAAGAACAAATTGTAAGAATACGGTATGGGTGTGTTTTTGATGCGTTCACACACCCCAAGATTATCCGTGAAAGATTGAAGTTCAGCATTCATCAACAACAATTGATGCGAGGTCAAATCGCCTTTTTGTTCTGCTTCATTTAAGGCCGTAAAAATCGATTTCATGATGTGATTTGGCACATGTCCTTCAAGAGTTATTGCTGAAGGTTGCCAGTCGGCGTGCACAATCAATTCATTTGCCTGAACGCCATCTCTTAAATGTTCCTTAACCGCTATAAAATAGTTCTGTAGCAAAAAACTGATGTGTTGTTTTAAATTTTGGTTAGTGGTATAAACACTCAATTTAATGGCAAAATTGCGTGAACTATTAACAAATCCGCCCCAGGCTTTTCTACCCTCCCACCAACGATCATAAGCAGAATTGGTTCTAAAAACCAACAACATTGATAAGGCAAATCCAACTAAAGCATGAATGTTGGTGGTGTTTTTAAAAGACAAATGAAAAATATCCAATTCAAGGTAAACTATCAATGTCGAATAAATGGCGATACCCATTATGCCTGGCAATGTAATTCTAAATGTATCGCTCTTATGAAAACTAAAAATCAATTTCCACCAATCTTTTGGATTATATATAACCATGTTACAAAAATCAATGGTTTGAGGGTTAAAACCAAAGTAATAATCTAATAATCAACGATTATTCAACTAAATTTGTAGGCTTATATGAACTTGTTATCAGCCGATCAGATTTCAAAAGCCTTTTCTGAAAAATGGTTATTCAACCAAATCAGCTTTGGGCTAGAGAGTGGACAAAAATTAGCCTTAGTGGGCAGCAATGGGACAGGAAAGTCTACCCTCTTGAAAGTTTTGAATGGCAATATCATTCCCGATCATGGCCATGTGGCGCTTCATTCAGGTTGCAGCATTGGTTACTTGTCGCAGGAGCCTGATTTAGATCCAAACAGCACCATAGAAGACAGTATATTCAATCACGACAATCCGATGTTTAAGGTGGTTAAGGCCTATGAATTGGCTTTAAACAATGAACACGTTACGGATGATGAAATGAGCCGACTGCTTGAACAAATGGATCATTACAACGCTTGGGATTTTGAAAAAAAAGCACAACAGATATTAGGAAAACTAGGCATTCATGATTTAAAAACCGCAACTAAACAATTGAGTGGTGGCCAAAAAAAACGCGTTGCCTTGGCCCAATTGCTATTGCAAAATCCTGACATATTGTTACTGGATGAACCCACCAACCACTTAGATCTAGAAGCGATTGAATGGCTTGAAAACCACTTAAAATCACATAATATATCGTTGATCATGGTCACCCATGACCGTTATTTCTTAGACGCTGTTGCGACTCAAATCATTGAACTTGACAGAGCAAAGGTGTATATTCACCAAGGCAATTATGCATTCTACCTTGAAAAGAAACAATCAAGAGCAAGTATTGAAGCCTCTGAAATGGCAAAAGCCAAACAATTACTTTCAAAAGAACTTGAATGGATGCGCCGCATGCCTAAGGCAAGAGGCACTAAGTCAAAAAGCAGAATACAAGCCTATCATCAACTCGAAGACAAAGTCAATGCTGAATTCAATGCACAACAAATTGACTTATCCGTTAAGTCCGCAAGATTGGGCAACAAGATCATTGAATTAGACCATATTTTCAAAAGCTATGGTGATCAAACATTAATCAAAGACTTTAACTATCTGTTTAAAAAGCATGATCGTATTGGGATAATTGGCAAAAATGGTGTGGGCAAATCAACTTTATTGAACATCATGACCCAAACCCTTTTACCAGATAAAGGTAAGGTTGTTCATGGGCCAACGCTTAAAATTGGTTATTACACACAACATAGCAATACCTTAACAGATAGCAATACCTTGCACCAAGAATTGAGCGAAATTGCTGACTATGTTACCCTGGGTGGCGGCCAACAAGTAACCGTTGCCAAATTACTTGACATGTTTTTGTTTCCACCGGCAGTTCAACACACGCCCATTGCCAAATTGAGCGGTGGAGAGCGCCGTCGACTGCAACTATTAAAAGTTTTGATTGAACATCCAAACTTCTTAATATTGGACGAACCTACCAATGACCTCGATATTGATACCCTTAATGTGCTTGAAGATTTTTTACAAGACTACGATGGTTGTATTGTATTGGTATCACACGATAGGTATTTCATGGATCAATTGGTTGAGCATTTATTTGTGTTCGAGAACGATGGTTTTATTCGGGATTTTTATGGCAATTACTCCGATTACAAACTACAATTCAATGATCTCGAAAAGCCCAGCAATAAAACGGAAGAACAAAGACCAATCATAAGTTCGCCTGAGCTTATCGCTAGTAGTCCTAAAAAGAAACTGACTTATAAAGAGCAAAGGGAACTTGAACAAATCGATATAAAACTACCACAATTGGAAGCGCATAAATTAAGCATTCAAAACCAATTGAATACAGGCAGCACAGACCATGCTACATTATTGAATTGGTCAAAGGAATTAGAGCAGATACAATCAGAAATAGACGAACTCACGGAGCGTTGGCTCATTTTATCCGCTTAATAAATATCTTTGCACTGTGAAAATCTCTTCGGTGATCATAGCAAAAAACGAGTCTTATAATCTGGCATTCACACTGCCAAGACTCAGCTGGTGCGATGACATCATCTTAATTGATGACAACAGTAATGACAACACCGTCAGCATTGCAACACAACATAGCGCTAAGGTGTATGCCAGAACATTTGATGGCTTTGGTACTCAAAAACGCTTCGGAGTTGAACATGCTCAAAATCAATGGGTTTTGAACATAGATGCCGATGAATATTTAAGCGATGAACTGATTCATGAACTACAACAATTGAACCCTGAGAAAGACATTGATGCCTTCCAGATACCGATTCAACATGTGTTTCTAGGCAAGATCTTTAAATACGGCAAAGAAAGCCGTTATTACCATACCCGACTGTTCAATAAAAACTCAGCTAATTTTGACCAAGCGATTGTGCATGAGAAAGTCATTCATACCGGAAAGCTTGGCAAATTGAATGGCCGAATACTGCATTATAGTTACAGAGACAAAGCACATTACTTCGAAAAACTGGAAAAATATGCTGAACAAGGTGCTCAAAAACTAAAAGCCAAGGGCAAAAGCAGACCTTTGTGGTTGTGTTATGCCCTATATCCAATATATTTCGCAAAACACTATGTTGTTTATGGCAATTGTTTAAATGGTAAAGCAGGCTTTACTTGGTCGTATTTGAGTGCTTGGTACCATACTTTAAAATACATTAAATTGCACCAACTGAACCATGGGTAAATTAAGGGTTTTAATGTACCATAAGGTGCACCAAACGCATGCTGATTTTTTAACGGTAAAAGCAGCTGATTTGCAATGGCAATTGGATCATTTGAGCAAGCATTACACCTTTGTTAAACTTAGCCAGGTATTAGAACACATTCAGTCTGCGGCTCCGTTACCTGATAATGCACTCTTAGTGACTTTTGACGATGGTTATGCAGACAATTATACGCTAGCCTATCCGGCATTCAAAAAAAGAGCACTCCCATTTGCTGTATTTTTAGTGGCAGCATACGTAGGCAAAACCACAATGCATGATGGCCTTGAGCAAACTTTTTTAAGTACTCAGCAAATGGACAACATGAGCGACCTGGCTGAATTTGCATACCACAGCTTAAACCACGAGAATTTAATGCAATTGGACTCTAGCAAATGGTCAACACATATACAAGATTGCAAATTAGCATTTAACAGCACAAGCCTTTTAAACGCATGGGCATTCACCTATGGACAATACCCCAAACGCAACAAAACAGCCTATGCACTATTGACCGAAGTCTTTAAAGCCAATCAAATAATAGCTGCTTTTAGAATAGGCAACAGAATCAATCAAACGCCCATTAATGATCCATTTCAAATCGAAAGAATTGACATCAGGGGTAATGACAGCAAGCTCTTGTTTAAACTAAAAACAAGGTTTGGAAAATTAATTTAAAAAATAAAAAGCTTTTTGTAGCGTTTACTTAATTAGATTTGTCTAAGGCCATAAGGTGTTATACATGTTTTCTGAACAACAGGTTATTGAAGCTTGCATAAGAGGAGATCGCTCTGCTCAAGAAGCACTTTATAAAAAGTTCTCAGGAAAGATGTTGGCCATTTGCAAACGTTATCTAAAGGACATCGAATTGACCCAAGAAGCCTTTCAATTAGCCTTTATTAAAGTCTTTAAACACCTAAAAGACTTCAGTTACAAAAGCAGCTTAGAGACCTGGATGACAAGGATATTCATCCATGAAGCCATCAACCAATTGCGGGCCAACAAACGACTGGCTTTACAAGTGAATATTGACGACCCCAATTTGCAAATACCACAAACTTTTAATGCCATACCAGATCAATTTGATGCTGATTTGGTATTACTATTAATGGAGAAACTCCCTGAAAATTATAAAATCGTATTAATGATGTATGCCATAGATGGCTATACCCATAAAGAAATTGGCGAAAAATTAAACATGCCAGAGGGCACATCAAGAAGTTATTTAACCAGAGCACGCAGTATGCTCTGGCAAATGTATCAACAAGAAATGAAAAGACATGAGTCACGAAGAATTTGATCAAAAACTGAAACAAGCATTTGAACATGAACACGAGGCGCCTCAGGCTGCTTTGTGGGAGGGCATTGAGGGTGTTTTGAATCAAAACAAAAGAAGAAGATTTGGTTTATGGTTAGGCATGGGTATTTTGGCCATCAGTGTGCTAAGTATAGCGCAATGGTTATCGCCGACTGTTAACAGCCAATTTGCACAAATTGACCCTGTAAAATCAAGGCCAACAAAGCACATTAAACAAGTCCGCAACACCAATGTCCTTGTTTGTGACCCACACAGTACTCCGATAAAGACTGTTCAGTTTCTTCCAAACATGAACTTCGACTTACCTTGGCGACCAAATTGCGGAGGCACACCAAACATGTCTGATCTATATCCCTATGGTTTTGACAGCAACCCAATGATCAACTGGCCACATGCAATGGAAAACAATGAAACTGAAACAAACTATTTGATGATGAGTGGTTTTTATAAAAAACCAATGACATTTGATGATGCTATTCTGGCATCAAGTTACAGAAAAAAAGCCCCTAATTGGATGAATAGCCTGATGAGTAAGCACCATTTAGAACTTAGCTTTGGCCCTCAATCATCAGACAATCAATTGGCCATTAACAAAGATTCACAAGCATGGGTCCACCATCATTTATGGGAGAACAGCAAACGCATGACCCACAAGGGCAGTGGCTTTAGCGCCAAATTGAATTACCTCTACAAAATAGGCAAAAAACAGCAATATGGTTTAAGCATAGGCTGTGAATATGGCCAAAGAACAGAGGCCATTCAACTCAACGAAAGCAGCTTTGATATTGCCGCAAGAGACAATACAGGTAAAATCATTCAATACACTCAAATTCTATTAAAGGTCATTGTAGGCAATGACACTACTGAATATCTGGCGTCTTCTAATTACTCATTGGCAAAAACCAATAAGTATAAAATCATTAGTATTCCAATCGAATTGAGTAGAGAATTAGCGTTAAGTCAACATAGCTTTGCGCAAATCAGCGCTGGTATTGGATTGTCGTATATTAGCTCAGAAAATAACACCCATATTGACATGATCTGGGGCGACAACAAAACCGCTAGCAAACAAAGCTTATTGAATGCCTCATTAAATGCCAAACTGGCTGTATTTACTCAATTTAACAACATAGGCTACATAGGCATCTACGCAGGATACAAAGATTATCTTCAACCATGGACAGTCAATGCCAACCAATACCGCATTCACATGAAAGACATGCAGGTGGGTTTAAGCTTCAGAAAGCCTTTATGATTTTAAAGGAAAATCTCTGCCATGAGGCGCTTCGTATAGGCGCTCTTTGCTTAATCCTTTAAAGTATTCAAATGTAATTTTGAGCCCTTCTTGTCTGCTGACTTTAGGTGTCCAATCCAATAGAGCTTTAGCTTTGCTGATATCTGGTTGTCTTTGCTTAGGATCATCTGTTGGCAAAGGTTTAAAGACTACTTTTTGAGTAGTTCCTGTTAACTGAATGATTTCTTGAGCAAATTCATTGATGGTGATTTCGTCTGGATTACCAATATTAACTGGCGTAGAGCAATCGCTCATCAACAATCTGTATATGCCTTCAATCAAGTCATCAACATAGCAAAAAGATCGGGTTTGAGAGCCATCGCCAAAGGCAGTTAAGTCTTCGCCTCTAAGCGCTTGTCCAATAAAGGCTGGCAATACTCTGCCGTCGTTTAAACGCATGCGTGGACCATAGGTATTGAATATTCTGACTATGCGCGTTTCTAGGCCATGGTAAGTATGATAGGCCATGGTGATGGCTTCTTGAAAACGCTTAGCTTCGTCATACACCCCTCTTGGCCCTACAGGATTCACATTGCCCCAGTAATC
>JBEIKN010000084.1:0-7947 GCA_040379725.1 Flavobacteriales bacterium | reverse complement strand
TTGCCATTGATCATGGTTGTATGAATGCTGTATTTAAAGTTTTGACCTTCAAAAGGACTCCATTGACAATGGTATAATAGATTATCTTTGTTAACCTGATAGGCTTTGTCTTGCACTAATACCAAATCAGCAAAATAACCTTCTCTTATAAACCCTCTGTCTTTAACTCTGAATAATTTGGCTGGATTATGGCACATCTTTTCGACAACACGCTCAAGGCTAATCTTGCCTTCATGAGCTTTTTCAAACATGGCTTGTATGCTGTGTTGAACCAATGGCCCTCCTGATGGCGCTTTGATATAGGCTTGTTGTTTTTCTTCAATGGTATGAGGGGCATGGTCTGTCGCTATCACATCAATGCGATCATCTAACAAAGCTTGCCAGATTAAATCTCTGTCATGGGCAGTTTTAATGGCTGGGTTCCATTTGATCCAATTGCCTTTTTCAGGATAATCTTGATCACAAAACCACAGGTGATGAATGCAGGCCTCTGAGGTGATTTTCTTTTTTTCTACAGGTCCTTTTTCGAACAATTGGGTTTCAATTCCGGTAGAAATATGTAAAATGTGTAACCTGGTGTTGTGTTTTTTTGCCAATTCAATGGCCATGCTTGAACTCAAGTAGCAAGCCTTCTCGCTTCTAATTAAACCATGATGTGTGGCATTCAATTGGTCGCCATATTGCTGTTTAAACTGTTCTAAATTGTTGAGAACGGTTTGTTCGTCTTCGCAATGAGTAGCAATAATGGTTGGGGCATTCGCGAATATATGGTCTAAGGTATGTGGGTTGTCAACCAACATATTGCCTGTGCTGCTGCCCATGAAAATTTTAATGCCACAAACTGTTTCGGAATTGGTGCGCATCACCTCATCGTAGTTGTTATTGGTTGTCCCCATGAAAAATGAGTAATTGGCCAATGATGTTTTTGCCCCAATTTGATATTTTTCTTCAAGCAATGCTTGCGTTGTAGCTTGTGGATTGGTATTGGGCATTTCGAAAAAGCTGGTGACACCTCCTGCCACAGCTGCTCTGCTTTCTGAGGCAATAGTGCCTTTATGTGTTAGGCCAGGTTCTCTAAAGTGGACTTGGTCATCTATGGCGCCTGGAATCAGTATAAGTCCTGCTGCATCTATAATGTCAGCATTGTCTGCAGAAATGTTGTCATCGATACGCTCAATGCGTTCACCTTTGATCAATACATCTTGAGTGCGCTTAATGCCTTCATTAATAATGCTTGCTTGTTTGATTAAAATGGACTTCATGATACAAATTTATGTAAGTTTAAGATGATTTTTAAATAAGCATTTTAAATAGACATTTAAATGACAACTGTCATTTTTATCCAACAAGGAATTCAGTGAGCTTTGTTGAAATTACTAAACACTTATGAAAACATTTAAATCATTGGCCCTTTTGTTGGCCCTATTTGCGATGCCTTTTGGCATGTTTGCTCAATTGCTCAATCCTGATTTTGAACAATGGGATTCTATTGTTCGATCCAAACCTTCGGGGTACAGGGTGTATGGACAAACCACAAGAATTTCAGGTTACAATAGTCCTTATGCTGTTAGGATTCAACGAAACAACCAACTGGGGAATGGTCCTGGAGCTGTTTTGTATGGCAACCCTGAGAATGGTTTTTCGGGCGGTATCCCTCTAGCATCAAGGCCTGATTCAGCTGTAGGGTACTTTAAGTATCATATTGTTCCTGGCGACACAGCCTGGTTCTTAGTGTTCTTAAAACAAAATGGACAATTCATTAGTCAAGACATTTTTAAGCTTTCTGGCTCGGATTCATCAACCTTTCATCGATTGGCTTATAAAATAAATTACAATGGTATGGGTTTGGCTGACTCAGTCATCGTGGGGGTGGCTTCAACCAATCCAGACCTTAATTTTGAAGGGAGTTTTGTCAGTGTTGATAGCATACACTTTGTAGGGAATACAGGGGCGACTCAAATTCCCAATGGCAATTTTGAACAGTGGCAAAATATCAGTTACCCTCAATTGTTAGGTTGGATGACTACCAATCCAGAGGCAATAGATGCTGCTCATATGCCTGTGACTAGATCTAATGATCATATAACAGGTCAATATGCTTGTAAGATTCAGAATATTGCTGTAGGAAACAATCAGTTTCTAAATGCTTATGCGATGTTGGGCCGTCAGGGAAATAATGGTCCATTGCCAGGGTTTAAAGTCAATGGAAGAGATTCGTTATTATATGTTAGTTACAAATGTTTTCCTCAAGGTGACACCATCAATATCGCCATCATGATGTTTAAGAATGGTAATATGATTGGTATGGGAAATTTTCAACAGATGTATACCATTTCGTCATGGTCGCAAGTGGTTATTCCGATTAATTATTGGCAAAATTCCATTGTGCCAGATAGTGCGGCTGTGTTTTGTTCTGCCTTTAAGGGAGGTTCTCAAGTGCATGGAGCAACGGTTTTATACGTAGATGCCATGAGCCTTAATGCACCGCCATCTGCGATTACAGCTCAATGGGTTTTGCCAAGTAAAGTGTATCCGAATCCAACAAACAGCTTACTTCATATTGAATTGCCTCATGGTTTCAATCATATTCAATCACTAGAGGTATTTAGTGTGAATGGACAAAGCATAGAGATCAACTATACAGTTGATCAATCAAGTATTGCAATAGATACCCACGCTTTACCTGAAGGCAGCTATTGGTTCAAAGTCATTGAAAATGGTAAAACCTTTTCTGGTCACTTTGAAGTAAGGCATTAAAATAGCCAGGCTATAGGAAGCAAAAAACTGCAGTGAACCTGCAGTTTTTTGTGTTTTGGGGCTTCCATTCTCTCAACAATTCATTAATTTCGCAGCAGCATATGAATCAAGAAGATCTATTTAAGAACATCATCTCTCACTCTAAAGAGTATGGTTTTATTTTTCAATCCAGCGAAATTTATGACGGTTTGAGCGCTGTTTATGATTATGGTCAAATGGGGTCTGAATTAAAAAACAACCTCAGAACTTTCTGGTGGAAGAGCATGGTTCAAATGCATCAAAACATTGTTGGAATAGATGCGTCTATTTTTATGCATCCAACAACGTGGAAGGCGAGTGGTCACGTAGATGCATTCAATGATCCATTGATTGATAATAAAGACAGTAAAAAACGTTACCGTGCAGATGTTTTGCTCGAAGAACACATCGCCAAAATCATGGGCAAAGCCGATAAGGAAGTAGAAAAAGCGGCTAAGCGATTTGGGGACACATTTGATGAAACCCTATACAGACAGACCAACCCTAGAGTTCAAGAATACATTCAAAAAGCGCAATCAATAGAGCAACAATTTAAGTCGGCACTAGAACAGAATGATTTAGAAGCGGTTAGACAATTGATTTTAGATTGTGAAATTGTTTGTCCGATTTCAGGGACTAAAAATTGGACTGAAGTGCGTCAATTCAATTTGATGTTCTCTACACAAATGGGCTCAGTATCTGACGATGCCAATACCATTTATTTAAGACCAGAAACGGCTCAAGGGATATTCGTTAATTTTTTAAATGTTCAGAAAACGGGTCGTATGAAAATACCATTTGGTATTGCCCAAACCGGAAAAGCGTTTAGAAATGAAATTGTTGCAAGACAGTTTATTTTTAGAATGCGCGAATTTGAACAAATGGAGATGCAGTTTTTTGTTCGACCTGGTACAGAAATGACTTGGTATGATTACTGGAAATCAACCAGAATGAACTGGCACCATGCCTTAGGGTTTGATGTTAAGAAACACAAATTTCACGACCACTTAAAATTGGCTCATTATGCCAATGCCGCTTGTGATATAGAATTTGAATTTCCATTTGGTTTCAAAGAACTCGAAGGGATACATTCTCGTACAGACTTTGATTTGAAAAAACATGAAGCCTATAGCGGAAAGAAATTACAATACTTCGATCCTGAATTGAATGAAAGTTATGTGCCTTATGTCGTTGAAACATCAATTGGACTAGACCGTTTGTTTTTAGCAGTTTTATCAGAAGCTTATAAGGAGCAAACCTTGCCTGATGGCAGTCAACGGGTAGTATTGGCCTTGCCATTTGCATTAGCTCCTGTTAAAGCGGCTGTTTTGCCTTTGGTTAACAAAGATGGATTGCCTGAAAAAGCAGAAGAAATCGTCAATGCCTTAAAGTTTGATTTTGTGATTAGAACGGAAGCCAAAGACGCCATTGGTAAACGCTATAGACGCCATGATGCCATTGGAACGCCATTTTGTATCACTGTGGACTATGAGACATTGGAAAACCAAACAGTCACCGTTAGACATCGCGATACCATGGAGCAAATGCGCTTGCCAATTGCGGATCTGAAAGCACATTTAGAGGCTCATGTTAGCATGACTTCTCTATTAAGTCAGTTATAGTATGGCTCAATTATTACCTTACTTGAATGCTGACTTAATCGAAGTAGGCTGCGATGAAGCGGGTAGGGGATGTTTAGCAGGGCCAGTCACTGCAGCTGCGGTGATTATTCCGAAGGGGATTGTCATTAAGGGATTAAACGACTCTAAGCAATTAACTGAGGCAAACCGTCTAGCCCTTAAGGATGAAATTGAAAACAAGTGCTATTGGAGTGTTCAGTTTGTAGCCCCCAAAATCATCGATGAAATCAACATATTAAATGCATCCATTTTGGCCATGCATTTAGCGCTCAAAGATTTAAAACATGCCTTCGAACATATTTTAGTTGATGGCAATCGCTTTAAAGCCTATCAACAGATACCTCATACTACCGTTGTAAAAGGTGATGGGAAATTTCAAAGTATTGCTGCTGCCTCTATTTTAGCCAAAACTCACCGAGACGCTCACATGTCGCAATTACATGAATCATACCCAATGTATGCTTGGTCTCAAAATAAAGGGTACCCAACGCAGGCACATCGATCAGCTATTGCAGCACATGGGCCATGCATTGAGCATAGAAAAAGTTTCACACTATTGCCAAGTCAAATGCAATTGTTTTAGAATTTAACCGTTAATCCTGCCATTGCATTTAAGCCATACACGGGATAGTTATACCACCTTTGGTAGCGGTTGTTTAATAAATTGTTGGCCTGAATAAAAGCAGAATATCTGTTTTTAAATTTGTAGTCAACACCGAATGAAATATCACAGAAAGGTTTAATGGTTGAATATTTTGGTGTTGGATTTACAGGACTCAAATCTTCAGTTTTTTGTTGTTGGGTTCCAAAGGCCATCACATCAATATGCGGGAAACATTTGTCTTTAATGTTAAAAGATAAATTGGTTTTAGCATCAAATGAGGGCATTTGCCATGCTTCTGTTTGATTACTGACATCGTAGTTGTAAAAATTACCTGAAAGGCCCCATTTAACTTTATCTGTTAATTCATAATTAAATGCTGTACTGAATTTAAGCACACTTACCTGGGTCATTAAAGTTGTAAAACTGTTTAAGCTATCATTTTTAGACACAAACAAAGGCATGTTGCTAACATCTGAATATGCAATTTCAAAAAGCCCATCGGCTCTCGACCCAAATTTGCTTGAAACACCTAAATGGGTTTTAATGTTTTCATAGGTATTTTGTAATTGATATTCGTTCAAGAATGGGTTAATCCCAATCAATTGTCTCAAACTTTGTTTTTGATAACGACCATCAATGCCAGCATACAATTTAGCGACTCCTTCCAATATTGGATAAGATACATGCAACACTGGATTAATATAGTTTTGACTGGCTTGTTGCGCTTGCATGAAAAACATCGCATTGAAACCAACGGTCAAATGCATTTTGTTGAGGTCAAATTCGAATCTTGGGTCGATTTGTAAAAAGCTTCTATTGTATTTAGGATTGGTATCTAGTTTAAAACTGGTATAATCAAAACCCAATACAGTACTGAGTTGAGCGTTTTTAATTTCGCCAATTTTCTTGAGGCTCATACGCCATTTGCTTGTAATGGCATAATCTTGTTCTGAAGCTTTATCAATACCAAATTGATTGAACAATACTTTTGTTTGGTGATTGAATTTGCCCAATCCATTGGGATGATTACTGAAATTAACTTGAGCGTCAAAATTTTGAATTTGCCTTCTAAGACTATCTCTGTTGATTTCATTTTTCAACTTTGAGGTATCAACACCATAGTAATAATATTGATGCTGCATATAATTCAGTTGAATGCCAAGTTCGCTGGTTTTGGTATAGGCATTTGCAAATAGTCGACCGTTGTGTTGGCTAAAATCAGCTAAACCATTATTGAAATTGCTGTTGGTTTGAAGAAATTTATAATGTCCACCATAGCTGAATTTTTGATCAGCACCATTGCTCAAATACAATTCGGCTAGTGGCGTTTTTAGATTACCATACCCTAATTTAGCAAAACTAAATGGGTATTTCATGGCCTGGGCTAAAGGCAGATCAACCGCAGGTATTGGGCTGATGATTTTTTCTGTACTGACCTGATGCGCTTTTATTTGATAGTCGAATATGGGAAGTTTTAAAGCCGGTTTATCAACAACTGGCACCGATTCAATTTTCTGAACTTCTTGAAATTTTGGTTTATAAACTTCTTCAATCAGTACTTGCCTGTTGGTTGTACTGTCTTTGTCAGTTTGTGCAATGGCCAAAATAGGCGCCATTGCGAGTAATGAAACAACAATGTGTTTGGTTTGCATATAGATACAAATAACGACGAATTCCCCCTGTTATATTGTGTAATGTATGCACAGAATGTTTAGTATAATGGATTTATGTTTTTGCATACAAAAGCGACAAAATGGCATTTAATTTAGGTGTACACAATAGTTATGAGACAAAATGTCTTGCTTGTTCAATTGGAAATGTATTTGCACATCCGTCTTTACAATCGAATAATCTTATGATCACTTTAAAAAACAACAGTAACCCTTTATTTGACAGTCCTATTTTGTCAAATCCTTTTTTTAAGTCTTTGTTGCATGATGCTCATCAACAAGTCGCTCAAAAACACATGCCTTTTGTAAATGTGCATGAGACGGAATCATCTTATGAATTAACCATGGCACTTGCTGGCTACGATAAATCTTCTGTGCATGTTGACTTTAATGATCAAGTGCTGAGTATATCTGCAGAACAACAGGACAGCAAAGAGACGGCATCAACAAAAACCATTAGAAAGGAACTTCATTTTGAGGCATTTAAACGCCAGTTTAGATTTGAGGGGATTCAGGCTCAAGCTATTGAAGCAAAGTTTGATAACGGTTTGTTGAATATAACACTGCCTAAGCAAAAGACTCAAATAGCCAATAAAATAACCATTTTGTAAGGAAGAACTTAACTCAGAAAAAGCCCTGGTGTATGACTAGGGCTTTTCTATTTTTCTTTAATTATTTTAAAAAGCTTGGTTTTGAGAATAGAATGTATTAGATTTGTTGAATCAACAAGATGTTGATGTAATCAAATAGTTAATGAATATTTATGTAGGCAATCTTAGCTTCCGTGCTAGCGAGCAAGATGTACAGGCCCTTTTCGCCCAATTTGGCGAAGTTAGCTCAGCAAGAATTATTAAAGACAAATTTACTGGCAGATCTAGAGGTTTCGCCATTGTTGAAATGTCTGATGACTCACAAGCAAATGCTGCAATTACAGCATTGCACGAATCAAGTTTCATGGAACGCAACCTAGTTGTTAATGAAGCTAGACCAATTCAAAACAATTCTAGAGAAAGATCTAGTTTTAACAACAACAACAATCGCAGATATTAATTTCGATTTTAGCTCATTAAAAGCCCCTTTCGGGGCTTTTTTTATGCCCTTAGTTGGCTTAAATGTCCTAATTCTTTACAGCCATAAAAAAATGTTGAATAATTTGAATATTATTCAGAATAAAAAGCCTACTTTTGCACCAAAATTAAAAATTCATCAAATACATGTCAAATACCGGAAAAATCTCTCAAGTCATTGGTCCTGTGGT
>JBEIKN010000083.1:0-8007 GCA_040379725.1 Flavobacteriales bacterium | reverse complement strand
TCTTGTATATTGATGTCTATGGTTGTATAGACATCTAAACCATTGTGAGGTTCTGTCTCTTCGCCATCTTCAACTGGTTTCCATACACCGCCATAAATACGTTGCTCGAGGCGTTTGCCAACAGAACCCGTTAACAAAGTATCGTATGAACCCTCAAGCCCTACCTTAACGCCGGCATCGTTTGAATAACCAATGGTTCGTCTGGCCAACCATCCGAATGGCAGCTCACGCTTAAACTTTTCAATTTTTATAAACCCGCCTTTGTATTTGCCTTTATTAAAAATTGGCCAACTGGACATGGCTTTAGCAGTCGTATAGTCAACATCGCGTTGAAGCAATAAATAGCGGTCAGAGCGTTTGCGTGCACTGACCAAATAATTGCGCCATTCCATGGCATTGCGTTCTGTAAAATGTTGAGCCATTAAAGTAGCCAATGGCATGACATATCTGTAAAATGTATCATCCGGAATGGTTTCTACCTTGGTGTCCATTCTCAATTCATACTTAGGAATACTGGTAGCAAGCAGACTGCCATCTTCAGCATAAATATTACCTCTTGATGCTTGAATTTCGCGCCACTTGGTGCTTTGGTTTTTACTAATACTGATGTACTTATCTTTCTGAGTAAATTGTAAATCGATAATTTGCCATATTACGGCCAATGCCAGCAACAAGACCATTGCAAAGGCAATCCATGAACGCAACAATATGGCTTTCTTTAAATTCACTTTTTCAATGGTTTGACTTCTATAATCACCGGTGGTGTTCTGAGTTCATTAATACCGATTTCGCCTAAGCGTTTAGCAACAGCACTTTGGTTACTTTCTTTCATCAAATGGCTTTTTACACTGATGTATTCTGAACGTAACTCATTCAACTCGACCTTTAATTCTTCTTTCTCTTTTAAACTTTTGACATGGAAATGCGACAATGAAATGTAAACCACAATGAGGCATACTCCCATAAATATGACCGGCATTAACTTAGTAATATTGACCTTCTCAATAAAGAAAGAAAAGTTAGACGCTTTGTTCAGCATTTCTTCCGTTTGTTCTCCCATTTGAGTTTGAACTTGAGACTTTTCAGGGGCTATATGTTGTTCTCTATACTTGTTCAAATTTTTTCGGCTACTCTAAGTTTTGCGCTTCTTGATCGCTTGTTATTAATCAATTCTTCTTCTGATGGCAGTACAGGTTTTTTATTGATGGCTTTAAAGACCAAATGCTTATTGCCAAAAAAATCCTTTTCGAGTTCGCCATCAACATTCCCAGTTTGAATTAAGTTTTTAACCATGCGGTCTTCGAGCGAATGATAGCTCATTACAACCAAGCGACCACCAATCTTTAAGACACTGTGCACATCGCTTAAAAACTGTTCTAAGGCTTTTAATTCTTCATTAACTTCTATGCGCAATGCCTGAAACACTTGAGACAAGTATTTGCTTTCTTCTTTAGCAGGCGTGCAAGAAGCGATTGCTGATTTAAAATCAGCTATGGTTTCGATGGGATTAACCTTGCGTTTATCTAATATGACATGCACTAGTTTATAAGCGTTTTTGATCTCGCCATAATGGTTAAATACATGTAACAATGCTTTCTCCGAATACTGATTCACGATGTGAGCAGCTGTTAAGGTATTGTTTTGATCCATGCGCATATCCAATGGCGCATCGAATCTGTGAGCAAAGCCTTTGCTGGCCTCATTAATTTGGTATGACGAAATCCCTAAGTCGGCTAAAATGCCATCTACAGGTACAACTTTTAAATAGCTTAAAAACTGCTTGAGGTATCTGAAATTATGCTGAACAAAGATCAAACGTTCATCAGCATGAATATTATGAATGGCATCTTGGTCCTGATCAAATGCAATGAGTTTACCTTTAGGACCTAATTGGTTTAAAATGGCTTTTGAATGACCTCCACCACCAAAAGTCACATCCACATAAACGCCGTCTTGCTTGATGTTGAGGCCTTGAATGCACTCATCCAACATCACGGGTATGTGGTAGGTCTCAGTTGTCATGATCTAATGAAGTGGATGAATGGTTGTTGGAATTGCCCATGAGTTCTTCGGCCATTCTAGAAAACTCTTGGTCATCAAATTTTAACTCTTCTTCGTAATGCGCCTTATCCCAAATTTCAATCTTGTGGTTATAACACGACACAATGACTTCGCTTTTAAGCGAGGCGTATTCAATTAAATTATTGGGGATATTGATACGGCTGTTGGCATCGATTGGCACTATGTTGGCGCCATTGTTGAACTGTCGTATGAATTTTCGAGCGGCTCGATTAAAATCATTCAAGACCTCCAATTTGCTGGTTTCCATCTGCCAATCAGAAGAGGTGTACAAAACCAAACATTTTTCAAACCCTCTGTTGATCACCATGGCCTTGACATCCTTATCAGGAATTTGCGAACGCAACTTGGCCGGCAGAATAATTCTGCCTTTGTTGTCAATTTTACATTCAAACTCTCCGATAAACCTAGCCATGCCGTTTTATGAAATAATGGCGTAAAATAAATTCAAAAAATCCACTTTTCTCCACTTTTCTCCACTTTGTTGAAAACTATTTTTTAACATTGCCATAACAAATTGATTTACAGTAATTTACAATAGGTGTAAGTTTATGACCGATATGACTACCATTATAAAATTATTATTGAATAGCAAGGTGTGTTTGATTAATTTTTCGATAAAAATTATTCAACAAAATAGCGCTACAATAGTCCTTTTGATTACCTTTGCGCAGATAGCGATATGGTCATTGTATTGGATTATTACGGATTATTGATTGGTTTCGAAGAAGAAGCCCAATTGCCTATTCAGATTATTGGCGAACGCAATGGCAAACGCACAGAAGTTGAGTTGCTGTTTAAAGCTGGTTTGCTACAAGAAATCTATGCAAAAAAGAAAGGACTTGATTCAGAAGACCAAGCCCTTTTACTTAAAATTATTGATGCCAACAGCAGTGAATTGATCAAAGCTTGGCTAAATATATTTTTATATCAAGTCCCAGTAAGCACTGAGATTTTGATTAAAAAAATCTGATTATTTCAGAATGTCTCTTGCGATAACCACGCGTTGTACTTCACTGGTACCTTCATAAATCTGAGTGATTTTAGCGTCGCGCATTAAACGTTCAACATGGTACTCTTTTACGTAACCGTAACCTCCGTGAATTTGAACTGCTTCAACAGTGGTTTTCATGGCCACTTCTGAAGAGAATAATTTAGCCATGCTGCTGGCTTTACCGTAATCTGCATGTTGGTCTTTTAACCAAGCTGCTTTTAAGCACAATAAACGCGCAGCTTCAATTTCAGTAGCCATGTCAGCCAATTTAAATTGGATGGCTTGGTGGTTCATGATTTCCGTTCCGAATGCTTTTCTTTCTTTTGAGTAGTTAAGTGATAATTCATAAGCACCACTTGCTATCCCTAGGGCTTGAGCAGCAATACCTATTCTACCGCCAGTTAAGGTTTTCATGGCAAATTTGAATCCAAAACCATCTTCACCAATTCTGTTGGCTTTTGGTACTTTAACATCCGTGAACATCAAAGAATGTGTGTCACTTCCTCTTATACCCATTTTATCTTCTTTCTTACCCACTACAAAACCTTCCATGCCTTTTTCAACGATGAAAGCATTGATACCTCTGTGGCCAGCTTCAACATTGGTTTGAGCAATGACGATATAAGTAGATGCAGTATTACCGTTGGTGATCCAGTTTTTAGTACCATTTAATAAGTAATAATCACCCATATCAACAGCAGTGGTCCTTTGCGAAGTGGCATCGCTACCAGCTTCAGGCTCACTTAAACAAAATGCACCGTGCACTTCACCCTTCGCCAAAGGCACCAAATATTTCATTTTTTGTTCTTCTGAACCAAAAGTTTCTAAGCCCCAACATACCAATGAGTTGTTGACAGATACAACAACAGAAGCAGAGGCATCCACTTTGCTCAATTCTTCCATAGCCAATACATAACTGACTGTACCATTCCGCTTCCACCATATTTAGGATCAACCATCATGCCTAAGAACCCAAGTTCTCCTAGCTTTTTGATTTGTTCGTATGGAAACTCTTGATTGTTGTCTCTTTCGATGACACCAGGCAATAACTCAGTTTGAGCAAAATCTCTGGCAGCTTGTTGTACAGCTAATTGTTCTTCTGTTAGTTCAAAAATCATAACGGGGGCAAAAATACATTCTAATATTGACTCTTGAAACAAGATAGACATCAATTTTTTTTATATTTCATGTGAATCTTTAATTGGCTTAAAAGTTCTATGCTTAAATTGGTATTTTTGCGGCAATGTTAATCATTCAGAACCATCGCAACGATCCTTATTTTAATATGGCAGCAGAAGAATATCTGCTCAAGCAATTTGACGAAAATATTTTTATGTTGTGGCGCAACGAAAACGCCATTATAGTGGGTAAACACCAAAACACTTTGGCCGAAATCAACTTAGACCATGTTCAGAATAATGGGGTTAAGGTGGTTAGGCGATTATCAGGTGGTGGCGCTGTGTTTCACGACCTAGGCAATTTGAATTTCACCTTTATCACCAATGCCTTAACAGCCGATGACATAAAAATTGATTTCAAACATTTTTGCATGCCTATTATTGAAGTGCTTAAGTCCTTAGGAGTGAATGCTGAGTTTAGCGGTCGCAACGATTTGCTCATTGATGGCATGAAATTTAGCGGTAATGCTGAACACATTTACCATCAGAAAAAACGCATTTTGCACCATGGCACTTTGTTATTTGCCAGTCAGATTGCAGATTTATCAGCTGCTTTAAAGGTGAATCCTTTAAAATTTCAGGACAAAGCCGTTAAGTCTGTGCGCAGTCGTGTAACCAACATTAGCAGCCATTTACCAGAGCCTATGGCGGTTGATGCCTTTTACACCAAAATCGTTGATCACATTTCAAACCAAAATCAAGCAGCTCGTTTTTATGAGTTTACTGCAGAAGATATTGCAGCCATAGAAAGTTTAGCAAACGAAAAATACACTACTTGGGAGTGGAATTTTGGATACTCTCCAAAATACACCTTTCAGAAAATGATCAAAACTGCCGGTGGGCATATTGAAATTTATTTGAACGTGGTTAAAGGACTAATTGAAGAAGCCAAGTTTCATGGGGATTTCTTTAATGTCAATGACAAAGAAGAGATTGAACAAGCCCTTATTGGTTGTAAACATTTTAAAGGAGATATTGAAGCGGTTATAGCCCGTTATGACGTGCCAAAATACTTTAACAATACCCAAGCAGATGAGCTGCTAATGGGCATGTTTTAATCGTTTTGTTTTAAATGTGCTTTTGCCCTAGGATGGTATAAAGCAATGGTTTCTTGCAAATACCTTTTATCCAGATGGGTATAAATTTCTGTTGTAGTGATGCTCTCATGCCCCAGCATTTGTTGAACAGCTCTCAAATCGGCACCACCTTCGACCAAACAGGTTGCAAAAGAATGCCTAAACGTATGCGGACTGATGGTTTTTTGAATCCCTGCTTTTTCGGCCAATTGTTTGATCAATTTAAACACTGAAATTCTGCTAAAGGCACTCCCCATAAGGTTTAAAAACACGGTGTCTTCGAACTTTTTATTGACTTTCATATGAACACGCACCTGCTGAATGTATATCTGCAAGGCAGTGAGCGCTTGGTCGCCAATTGGCACAAGGCGTTCTTTATTGCCTTTGCCTGTTACCTTTACAAATTCGTCTTTAAAAAATATGTCAGAGATGTGTAAGCCTACCAATTCACTGACCCTTAAACCACAACTGAAAAGGGTTTCGATTATGGCTTTGTCTCTGTGAGCCACGGATTTAGACATATCTATTGTCGCCAACATTTGATCGATTTCCTCTAGACTTAAAACCTCGGGTAATTTTCGTGCCAATTTGGGCATTTCTAAAAATTGTGTTGGGTCGTTTTGCAACACATCTTCAAGCAATAAATACTTGTAAAACGCTCGCAATCCACTAATCATTCTGGCTTGACTCATACCGGCAACACCCGCCTGATTTAAGGCATGAACAAAACTTAATAAGTGTTGATATTGAACTGATAATGGCCCAAGGCTATTGTGTTCTTGAATCAGGTAATTTTCAAAATACCTTACATCATGCAAATAAGCTGTAATGCTGTTTTTAGACAGCGATTTTTCGAGCTGTAAATACTGTTGGAAACCTTTAGCGGCACTGCGCCAATCCATGTTTAAAACTTGAGTTCTCTTACGTTAACGACTTCGTCTGTGCTGGCATCAATCACCACGCAAACAACATGACATTTGCTGACATCAAAGTCTGTTGGCACAGAATAGTCAATGATTTTTTCAAAGGTTCTGCCGGCCACTAAACTGGCGTTTAAATCATTACCAACAGCATTGCCAAAGGCATACCTGAGTACATGATTATGAACGTAGTTATTATCGTAAGTGGCTGCTGTGGCTTGTTTGCTCACAATTCCAGACTCGGTTAAATACAATGCGTATTTATGATTGCCGGCAACAGCACTGGTGTATACCAATTTCATTTTAAGCGAAAGGTCTCTGCCGTTGAGGGTTTTACTTAATTCAATGTTTACCGGCGTACTGAGTTTAAGACGTTGATTGACATAATTGCTCCAGTTGGTATAGGCTGTATACTTAACTGTTTGAGCACCATTTTTAGCGCGGTCTACATAACCACTTGGTAATCCTAATGGCGAGCCCAGTTGACTTAATAGTTGACTACTGTATGAGGCATTTAAATCCGGATTAGGTGCCCCCCAAGGTGCTGTTAAAAATCCGTTGTAATCTGCAGAATACAATGCCATAACCACAACACTGTCTTCTGTTTTAGCCGTTTGTATGGCCAAGGCTTGTTGAGCTGCTTGAGGACAATTATTGCATCTTACACCGGTAATGTCTTCAATTAAAACCGCCTTGTGTTGAGCGGGTGGAACCGCACTTGTAATATATGAGGTGTCTTTGCTTGGTACTGGAACTGTATAATCAATATAAGGTGGAATTTCTTCGCAAGCTGCAAGGAACAAAACACAGCTGACCCAAAAGGCATTGATAGATTTCATATGGGCAAATGTAAATAAAATGCAGAATAAACAGAAACCGTATTATTTTTGAAACCATGCAAAAAAACAGCTTTATTGACGCATTTAAATTTGCTTTTAATGGATTGGCTTTGGTATTTAAAGAGCGCAACTTTAAAAGGCATTTGGTGTCGAGTGCTTTAGTGATAATTACTGCTACTTATGTCAATGTTACCGCTATGGAGTGGTGCATTTTGAGTCTGTGCATGGGACTGGTGCTTGGCTTTGAAACTTTGAATACAGCCATTGAAAAAACCGTTGATCGTATTGGTACAGAGCAACATGAATTGTCTGGTCAAATAAAAGACATTAGCGCCGCGGCTGTTTTATTGGTTTCTATCGTTTCGGCTGTTGTTGGCGTATTGATTTTTTGGCCTTATTTTTTTAATTAACCTTAAGCCTTTATTTTTGCAGCCGCTTCAGGCCCATGTGGTGAAATTGGTAGACATGCCATCTTGAGGGGGTGGTGACCGAAAGGTCGTGCAAGTTCGAATCTTGTCGTGGGCACTTTTATTAAGGAACGTATACCGAGTACCGGAGACGTGTACCGGAGACGTGAACCGAAGACGTTAACCGAAGACGGATACCGGAGTGCGAGGACGCCGAACCAATCGCTCTTTGAACTGCAATCTCTAATCACTAATCACTGAAGCCTAACCCCTGACCCCTAGAAAAAGGATTTAGGCATTAGGATTTAGGCATTAGTGGTATCAAGTTATCATTCACAGCAAATGCTGATGCTTATGAGCAATTCAACACTAAACCCTGACCCCTAACCCCTACTTCGCCCACCAGAGTGAAACGTAGGTGGGACCCCTAGAAAAAGGATTTAGGCATTAGGATTTAGGCATTAGTGGTATCAAGTTATCATTCACAGCAAATGCTGATGCTTATGAGCAATTC
>JBEIKN010000082.1:0-8110 GCA_040379725.1 Flavobacteriales bacterium | reverse complement strand
CACATTAACTGCGGCTATTACTACAGTTTTATCTACAAAAGGTTTAGCTGAAAAATCATCTTTTGAATCTATCGACTCTGCTCCAGAGGAAAAAGAAAGAGGTATTACCATTAACACTGCACACGTTGAATATAATACCGAAACAAGACACTATGCACACGTTGACTGTCCAGGCCACGCTGACTATGTTAAAAACATGGTAACTGGTGCTGCACAAATGGACGGCGCTATCTTAGTAGTTGCTGCTACTGATGGTCCAATGCCACAAACTCGTGAGCACATCTTATTAGCTCGTCAGGTTGGTGTACCTCGCTTAGTTGTTTTCTTAAACAAATGCGACATGGTAGACGATGCTGAATTATTAGACTTAGTTGAAATGGAAGTTCGCGAATTATTAAGCTTCTACCAATTCGACGGAGACAATACCCCAATCATCCGTGGTTCTGCTTTAGGTGGATTAAACGGTGAGCCTACTTGGGTTGAAAAAATCATGGAATTAATGAATGCAGTAGATACTTGGATTCCAATTCCTCCACGTTTGGTTGACCAACCATTCTTGATGCCAGTTGAAGACGTGTTCTCAATCACTGGTCGTGGTACAGTTGCTACAGGTCGTATCGAAAGAGGCGTGATCAACGTAGGTGATGCTGTAGACATCATCGGTCTTGGTGATGAGAAAATGTCATCAACCATTACAGGTGTTGAAATGTTCCGTAAACTCCTTGATAGAGGTGAAGCTGGTGACAACGCAGGTTTATTGTTGCGTGGTATCGACAAAACCCAAATCAAAAGAGGTATGGTTATTTGCAAACCAGGTTCAGTAACTCCACACGCTAAATTCAAAGCTGAGGTTTACGTATTGAGCAAAGAAGAAGGTGGTCGTCATACCCCATTCTTTAACAAATACCGTCCACAATTCTATTTCCGTACCACGGACATAACAGGTGAAGTATCTTTACCAGAAGGTGTAGAAATGTGTATGCCTGGTGATAACATCACTATCACAGTTCAATTGATCGCTCCAATCGCTATGGAAAAATCTCTACGTTTCGCTATCCGCGAAGGTGGTAGAACCATCGGTGCTGGTCAGGTAACTGAAATTTTAGACTAATCACTAAATGTAAATACTGTTAGTCACCTTGATTTTTCATCAGGGTGACTAACGTTTTTACGAGAGTAGTTCAAGGGTAGAATAGAGGTCTCCAAAACCTTTGATGGGAGTTCGAATCTCTCCTCTCGTGCTAAAAGACAACAAAATGGAAAAAATTAAAAACATGTGGAACCAGTCAGTAGACGAGTTGCTTAACAAAGTTACTTGGCCGACTTGGGATGAATTGCGCGAAAGTGCTATCATCGTTTTGATTGCCTCATTGGTTTTCGCATTAATGGTATGGGGTTTAGATTACGGTTTAGGTAACGGACTTAACTTTTTTTATAGTTTGTTTAAATAAAAACAATGGAAGTGAACGAATTACAATGGTATGTTGTCAGAGCTGTCTCTGGTCAAGAAAAAAAGGTTAAAGCTAACCTTGAAAGTGAATTGATCAAAGCAAAACTTACTGATTATGTTCCACAAATCCTGATTCCAATGGAAAAAGTTTACCAGATTAAAAATGGTAAAAAAATTGCTAAGGAAAGAAATTATTTTCCTGGCTATATCCTTATTCAAGCCAAGTTTCATGGAGAAGTAGCTGCTACCATCAAAGGCATCAACGGTGTAGTTGGTTTTTTAGGTTCTAAAGATCATCCAGTGCCATTGCGTCAAGCTGAAGTTAACAGAATTTTAGGTAATGCTGATGAGAATGGCGGTGTAGATGTTGAAGCAGTTGAACCATTCATAGTAGGAGAGCCAATCAAAGTGATTGATGGTCCATTCTCTGGATTCAGCGGCGTCATTGAAGAAGTGAATGAGGAGAAAAAGAAATTAAAAGTAATGGTTAAGATTTTCGGTAGAAGAACGCCATTAGAGTTGAATTACAACCAAGTAGAAAAAGAATAAACAATTAATATAGCTAATTATGGCAAAAGAAGTAACAGGTTACGTAAAACTACAAGTAAAAGGCGGACAAGCAAATCCCGCACCTCCCATTGGACCTGCATTGGGCTCAAAAGGTGTAAACATCATGGAATTTTGTAAGCAATTTAACGCGCGTACACAGGACAAAATGGGTAAAGTATTACCAGTTGTTTTGACTGTATATTCCGATAAATCTTTCGATTTCA
This sequence comes from Flavobacteriales bacterium, assembly GCA_040379725.1. Lineage (GTDB taxonomy): Bacteria > Bacteroidota > Bacteroidia > NS11-12g > UBA955 > JABMMZ01. Next base: position 5,887 of record JBEIKN010000082.1, on the reverse strand, counting down.
TCATCAAAACGCCACCAGTGGCTGTTCAAATTTTAGAGGCAACCAAAGCGGCTAAAGGTTCTGCTGAGCCTAACCGTAAAAAAGTTGCTGAATTGACTTGGGATCAAGTTAAGAAAATTGCAGAAGACAAAATGCCTGATTTAAACTGTTTCAAAGTAGAATCAGCAATGAACATGGTAGCAGGAACTGCCAGAAGTATGGGTATCACAATCGCAGGCGACAAACCATTTTAATTAATCAGACATCATGGCACTTACAAAGAATAGAAAGAAAGTATTAGAAAAAGTAGATACAACTAAAGTATACAGCTTAGAAGAAGCTTCAAAATTAATGAAAGACATTTCTTTCACTAAGTTTGATTCTTCAGTAGATATTGACGTTCGTTTGGGCGTTGATCCTAAACAAGCTAGCCAAATGGTTAGAGGTGTAGCCACATTGCCACATGGTACAGGTAAAACTGTACGTGTATTGGTATTGTGTACACCAGACAAAGAAGCCGATGCCAAAGCCGCAGGTGCAGACCACGTGGGCTTAGACGATTACATCGAAAAAATCGCTGGCGGATGGTTAGACATTGACATCATCATTACCATGCCTGCTGTAATGGCTAAACTTGGTAAGTTGGGTAAAATATTGGGACCAAGAAACCTAATGCCAAATCCAAAATCAGGAACTGTTACACCTGATGTTGCTAAGGCGGTGACTGAGGTGAAAGCTGGTAAAATCGACTTTAAAGTTGACAAAACCGGTATCATTCACACTTCAATCGGAAAAGTTAGCTTCCAACCCAATCAAATCGCAGAAAACGCTGTGGAAATCATCCAAACGCTTAGTAAATTAAAGCCTTCGTCTTCCAAAGGTACTTACTTTAAAAGTGTTTATTTAAGCACTACGATGAGCCCAGGTTTATGCATCGACATCAAATCAATTCCAGGAATTTAAATTAATTAAATGAACAGAGAAGAAAAAAATGCAGCAATTGCCGAACTAACCGAAAAGTTCAAAACTGCAAATTGTTTGTACATTGCTGATACATCTAGTATCGGTGCAATTGATACAAATAACTTCAGAAGAGAACTCTTCAACAACGGCGTTGAAATGCTCGTAGCTAAAAATACTTTGATATTAAAGGCTATGCGAAATTCCGGTAAAGAATTCGGTGATTTAGAGAGTGCTTTAAAAGGTACCAGTGCTTTGTTGTTCAGTGACAACTTTAAAGCGCCAGCTCAAGCCATTCTTAAATTCAGAAAGAAAGGTGACAAGCCAGCGTTAAAAGGTGCTTACATTGACAGCGCTGTTTTCTTAGGCGACAATCAATTGGATGCCTTAAGCAAACTCAAGTCTAAAGAAGACTTAATCGGTGACATCGTAGGATTATTACAAACTCCTGCGCGCAATGTAGTATCTGCATTGCAAAGTGGTGGTGGCAAGTTGGCCGGCATCATTAAAACATTATCAGAAAAAAATTAACAAAACAATTAAAAAAAACAATTAAAAAAATGGCAGACTTAAAAGCATTTGCTGAACAATTGGTTAATCTTACAGTTAAAGAAGTAAACGAATTAGCCACAATTTTGAAAGACGAGTATGGTATCGAACCAGCTGCTGCTGCTGCAGTAGCCGTAGCAGCTCCAGCTGCTGCTGCAGATGCTGGTGCAGCTCAAACTGAGTTCACCGTTATCCTCAAAAACGCAGGCCCTAACAAATTAAACGTTGTTAAGGTTGTTAAAGACTTGACTGGCCTTGGCTTGAAAGAAGCTAAAGATCTAGTTGACGGAGCTCCAAAAACTGTAAAAGAAAACATTGCTAAAGACGAAGCTGAAGCTTTGAAAGCAAAACTTACAGAAACTGGTGCTGAAGTTGAAATCAAGTAATTCAATATTTAGCTCTATTTAACACCAATAGACCCACTTAACCGATGGGTCTATTGGTGTTTATGTATTTTTCGAAAAAAATCGGTTAAAAACACACCATATAAAAAATTTTACAAAATTGGCAACAAAAGTAAAACAACAAAAAAGAATCAATTTCGCCTCAATAGACAAGGTGATTGATTATCCGGATTTCCTTGACGTTCAATTGCAGTCATTCAAAGAGTTTTTTCAGTTAGAAACCCACGTTGATAAAAGAAAAGATGAAGGCTTGTTCAAGGTGTTCCAAGAAAATTTCCCAATCAACGACACTAGGAATATTTTTAACTTAGAGTTTTTAGACTACTTTGTTGACCCACCAAGATATGACATTAAAGAGTGTATTGAAAGAGGTTTAACCTACTCAGTGCCTTTAAAGGCCAAATTGAAACTCTCATGTAATGACCCTGAACACGAAGACTTTGAAACCATTGTTCAAGACGTGTATTTGGGTACTATTCCTTACATGACTCCAAGTGGTACCTTTGTGATCAACGGCGCTGAAAGAGTAATTGTATCTCAGTTGCACCGTTCACCAGGGGTGTTTTTTGGTCAATCTTACCACACCAACGGCACTAAATTATATTCAGCCCGTGTAATTCCTTTTAAAGGATCATGGATTGAGTTTGCTACAGACGTAAACAACGTGATGTATGCATACATTGATAGAAAGAAAAAGTTTCCTGTAACCACTTTGTTAAGAGCCATTGGCTTTGAATCAGACAAAGACATCTTAAACATCTTTGGTCTTGCTGAAGAAGTTAAAGTATCTAAATCAGGATTAAAAAAATACATTGGTAGAAAATTATCAGCTAGGGTATTACGTACCTGGGTTGAAGACTTTGTTGATGAAGACACCGGTGAGGTTGTATCAATCGAGCGTAACGAAGTCATCATTGAACGCGATACCATTTTGGAAGCGGCTCACATTGATGAAATCGTTGAAGCAGGTGTTAAAACCATTATTTTAAACAAAGAAGAAGAAGGTAAAAACGATTTTACAATCATTTACAATACCCTTCAAAAAGATACTTCAAACAACGGTAAAGAGGCTGTAGAGCACATTTATCGTCAATTGAGAAACACTGATCCACCAGACGAAGAGACAGCTCGTGGTATTATCGAGCGTTTGTTCTTCTCTGACAAACGTTATGACTTAGGTGAAGTTGGTCGTTACAGAATCAACAAAAAACTGAACCTAAGCACTGGCATGGAAGTGAAGGTGTTGACCAACGAAGACATCATCAAAATCATCTCTTACTTGATTGAATTGAGCAATAGCCGTTCAGAAGTGGATGATATTGACCACTTAAGTAACAGACGTGTAAGAACAGTTGGAGAGCAATTATATGCTCAATTTGGTGTTGGTTTAGCCAGAATGGCAAGAACCATCCGCGAAAAAATGAATATCCGTGACAACGAGGTGTTCACACCTACTGATTTGATCAATGCTAGATCATTGTCATCTGTCATCAATTCATTCTTTGGAACCAACCAGTTATCTCAGTTCATGGATCAAACGAATCCATTGGCTGAAATCACTCATAAGCGCAGAATGTCTGCCCTTGGACCAGGTGGTTTATCAAGAGAAAGAGCTGGTTTCGAGGTGCGTGACGTTCACTACACACACTACGGTCGTTTATGTACGATTGAAACACCAGAAGGACCAAACATCGGTTTGATCTCTTCATTGTGTGTTCACGCTAAAATCAACGGCATGGGCTTTATTGAAACACCTTACAGAAAGGTTGTAAATGGTAAAGTTAACATGAAAGATGCTGTAGTGTATTTGAGTGCAGAAGAAGAAGATGGCAAAATGATTGCACAGTGTAATGTTGATGTCTCTGAGAAAGGTGAATTTAAAACCAAAGAAGTAAAAGCCAGATACGAAGGTGACTTCCCATTGGTTGAACCAGATAAAGTTCAATTCATGGATGTTGCGCCAAATCAAATCGTATCTATAGCAGCTTCATTGATTCCATTCCTTGAACATGATGACGCGAACAGAGCCTTGATGGGATCAAACATGCAACGTCAAGCTGTACCTTTGTTAAGACCAGAAGCACCAATCGTAGGCACAGGCTTAGAAGAGCGTGTTGCTAGAGATTCTCGTGCATTGGTTATGGCTGAAGGTGATGGCGTGGTTGATTATGTTGATGCCAACGAAATCAAAATTAAATACGATTATACTGCAGATGATGAATTACTCAATTTTGCAAGTAATATCAAAACCTATACACTTACTAAATTCTTAAGAACCAACCAAAGTACTTGTATCAACTTGAAACCGATCGTTAAGAAAGGTCAAAGAGTATCTAAGGGTGAGGTTTTATGCGAAGGTTATGCTACTCAAGATGGTGAATTAGCCATTGGTAGAAACTTAAAAGTGGCCTTCATGCCATGGCAAGGTTACAACTTTGAGGATGCGATTGTTATCTCAGAAAAAGTTGTAAGCGATGATTGGTATACCTCTATTCACATTGATGAATTTGAACTAGAAGTCAGAGATACAAAACGCGGCGAAGAAGAATTGACCAATGATATTCCTAATGTCAGCGAAGAGGCAACTAAAAACCTTGACGAAAACGGTTTGATCCGTATCGGTGCTGAATTAAAAGAAGGCGATATCATTATTGGTAAAATCACGCCTAAAGGTGAAACTGAGCCATCTCCAGAAGAAAAATTGCTAAGAGCGATTTTCGGTGATAAAGCAGGCGATGTGAAAGATGCATCATTGAAGGCACCACCATCAACTGAAGGGGTTGTAATAGACAAGAAATTGTTTACCAAAACCAAAAAAGAGAAAGGTGCAAAAACTGAAGAAAAAGCCAAACTTGCTAAAAACGAGTTAGAATTCAAGAAAAACAAAGAGAAATTAACCGAAGTATTGGTTCAAAAACTCTTCAAAGTATTGAATGGCAAAACATCTGCAGGGGTTAAAGCTGTATACGGCGATGACATGATTCCTAAAGGTACTAAATTTACCCTGAAGAATTTATCATCTGTCGATTACGATAATGTCAACTTTGCTAACTGGACTTCAGATGCAGACAAAAACATTCAAGTCAACACCATTCTTAAAAATTACAAATCACAATTAACTGAAGTATACGCTGCATTCAGAAGAGAATACTACGCCATTACGGTTGGTGATGAATTGCCAACTGGTATTTTGAAAATGGCTAAGGTGTATGTTGCCGTTAAACGTAAATTAAAAGTAGGAGATAAGATGGCAGGTAGACAAGGTAACAAAGGTATTGTTGCCAGAATTACCCGTGCTGAAGACATGCCGTTCTTAGAAGATGGCACACCAGTAGACATCGTATTGAATCCACTAGGAGTACCTTCAAGGATGAACTTGGGTCAGATATATGAGACCGTTTTAGGTTGGGCAGGAAAAGAGTTGGGCTTGAAATTCGCTACGCCAATTTTCGATGGTGCTAGTCCGGATGAAATCGAGTCTTACACTAAGAAAGCCAACGTGCCAACAAACGGACAAGTGTATTTATACGATGGTTTAACAGGTGAGCGTTTCCATCAACCAACCACAGTAGGTATCATTTACATGCTGAAATTGGGTCACATGGTTGATGATAAGATGCACGCGCGTTCAATCGGGCCATACTCAATGATCACACAACAGCCTCTTGGTGGTAAAGCACAATTTGGTGGTCAGCGTTTTGGTGAGATGGAGGTTTGGGCATTGGAAGCATTTGGTGCTGCCAATATCCTTAGAGAGATCTTAACCATTAAGTCTGATGATATCATGGGTCGTGCTAAAACATACGAGGCCATTGTCAAAGGCGATAACATCACTCAAATTGGTATTCCGGAATCATTCAATGTATTGATTCATGAATTAAGAGGTTTGGGTATCGATATGAACTTTGAGGAATAAGTCACTTTAACTATCACATTTAAAAGAACATCACATTAATGTCAACGATTAAAAAGAATCAAAAAATAAAAAGTAATTT
>JBEIKN010000081.1:0-8121 GCA_040379725.1 Flavobacteriales bacterium | reverse complement strand
CGATGTATTTAGACCCTGTGCAAATGGATTCGTCACACAAGTATCAATTAAGCAATCATCACCAATCCAATTGATTTGTCTATTCGTTTCGAAATCATCTCTCAAAGACTGGCCATGAATCGATGAATTGAAAAGCGATGATATTAGTACTGTAAAGAAACCGAATTTAGACATTTATTGGATTCATTAAAAAACCAAAGCTAAGCATAAATAAGGAGAATTGACATCAAAACCATATCATCAATGTTTGATTAGCTTTTCGACTTTGATCACATCCCCTTGCAGATTAAAGATGCTTAACACATACACACCAGATTGTAATTGATCCGTGTCTATGGTCTTATATCCTGACACGATACCCTTTTCGATCAAAACACCAGTGATACTGCTTACCGAATAATGAAGTTGATTTTCTGAATAGGTTTCAATATTGAATGATTGATTAAACGGATTAGGATAAACAAGCACAGGCTCATCGGCCGCAGTATACCCATTAACTTTTAGTCTTGACATGACATTCACATTGAATGTATCAATATTACATGCCCCTAATTGGTCGCAAACAGTCGTGTAGAACTTAACATTCCCAACGAAGCTATTGCATGCTTGCAAAATGATTTTCTTTGACTTTTCATCAATTTTAAATTGCAAACAACTCTGATCAAAGACCTTGCCCTTAGTGGCCATTTTAATATCAAATCCTGATTGGTTGCTGCTCGCAACATCATAGGTAATCTCTTTTATTTCATCATTAAACATCTCAATTTTTGATGACGACTGACTCAAACTAAGATCTGGTATATAATGCTTACAAGGACCATTCAGATAAAACATCACCCCAGCATTTGAAAAAGCTTCACAAGCATTTTTATATTCAATACCATTACAACCACAAACCGTCATATTAACGTTCTCACAATAATTAGATGAATCAATCAAACTTGAATCTACACAGAATTTACCCAGATCATCAAAACACACAAACACTGAGGCTGTATCTCTGAAACTTGAATTGTTTTTATCAAACAAAGCGTACTGTAAAGTATCGCAACCACGATAACCTGAATCTGGCAACCAAATAAAATTACCAATCGAATCAAAATAACTCAAGCCATAAGCAAATGCTTTAACCAATGTGGTCTTAGCGTTTTTGAAATTGATATTCACATCGTTATACAAAACATTGTATCGATTGCTTAAACTAAAAATATTTACCTGAAACGCATCATCATTGGCTTGAACATTGCCATTATTGATACTGGAATCAACAATACAAATCAATTCAAATGCGTAAGACAGATACCCAAATGAATCTATTAGTGTCAATTGAACGGAATAGATTCCTGGCTTTGAAAATGTTCGAACAGGTGCTACACGCATTGAGGTATCTTGATCACCAAAAGTCCATAGTTGAAAAACAACACTATCTGCATTTAAGCAATTGGCATTATAGGTAAAGGAAACTTGCTTGCCGATAATGCTGTAATTGATCTTTGGTTGACAGCTTGATGGTAAATACTTTGGCATCAATGACACATAAACCAACGCTGTATCAAACTTGCCATTTCTGTTGATCACATATGAAAAAGTAGTTTCACCTGAAAACACATAACGCTTATTTTTTAAATACACTTTGCGACCATCGCATCTGATGTTGACCAAAGAAGGCGTATCCAATAAACCCACAACAACGTCTTTATAAAACACATCATTTTCGAGCAATTTAAGTTCCACTTCGTTGTTTGAATATTGGAATTGCACATAATCATCATAGGCGATCAAAGCATTTGTATCCAATAATGTAATGGTTTTACAAACGGTTAAAGTATCAGAAAGACCATATTTGGTCAAGCAAACATTATAGGTACCTGAACTGGTATAATAATGATCCGGACTCATATCGCTTGAACCAGTATTGTCTCCAAAATCCCAGGCATAAGCAATCGCGTCTGGGCAAGGCAAATGCATATCAAATCGAGCATATTGAATCCCTACTATATATCCGAAATCTGGTTGACATCTATTGTCGTAAACGTAAAGAAATTGACACCATTTATTTTTAAGGCCTAATGAATCTTCTATTTCTAAACAAACATTATAGGTCCCAAAATTGGCATAGGTATGATTGGGCGAAGCTTGGCTTGAAGTCATACTATCGCCAAAATCCCAAGTATATGTTAGAACCGAATTTTTGGCCGCACATTTACTGGCATTGCTAAATGATAAGGTTTTTAAGTTTTGTGTGTAATTGAAATTAGGCTTGCAATAAGGATAATTTGGACTCAGCATTAAATACACCATGAGATCGGCTGTATCATAGGTATTGCCATCAAATAGGGCATATTGAATCACATCATATTGATATTGTTGAAAAGAATCAAGCCTGTAAATCAATTGCTTATTGACAAACGATGCTTGACCAAAAACACCCTGCTTGATGATGCTTAAACTTTTTGAGCGGTAATAGAGATCATTGTCTAGCACATCTACCTGAATAACGGAATCAGGAAAATAAAAATTGGCTACATCACTATAAGCCTGAAGATATGTTGAATCAAAAACAGTCGTCAGTTGGCAATATGTATTGGTATCAAGCGCTGTATAACTGCTTAAGCAAACATCATAATCACCAGCGCGCTGAAAGTTATGTTGAGGACTGACTGAAGCGCTGTAGGTAGAATCACCAAAAGACCATAAACATTTAAGTATGGTCGTATCGCTGTTACTCATGTTGGTAAAACGCGCATACAAAGGCCCAGAGATACTGTAAAAAGAAGACGAGGTATTGGCTTTTCCGAGCACTTGCAATTCAAATCCAATGGTATCAATGATTTGAACAAGATTAGAGTCTTTTACGAAGGTGTATGCCAAAGCGATTACAGCTGTATCTTTTATACTGTATTGTGTCGTTGAATACCCAATACTTGAGCGTGTAATCAAAGAAAATGAACCTTTCTTGGCTGATTGTATAATTTTAATGGTATCAATGGCATAACCGTAATTGGCATAATCTAAATTGAATTGTCTATCTCTAACCTGTACAGTCGTATAACCCAAGTTGATTGCCACCAACTGATTAAACACAAACAATAACAAGCTAAGAACAAGGTGCTTATAATACAACATGTGTGATGATATTAGATTTAATTACAAACTAACACAAAATTTGTTTTGACTACTGCCGCAATCATTTCAAGATGATAAAATTATGACAATGCCTGCCCATTCAATCCTTTTTTTTATCTTTGATTCATGAAATCATTTTGGGGTGTAATACTATGGAGCTGGGCCCTTATGTCTATTTCTACAACTTGCGCCCAAACTGTGATAAAAACCATTCAGCCCAAGTCCAATTATTGCTTGTTTTTAAGCATTGATTCTCAGTATTATCAACCTGGCGCATATGGTACCAACTGTGTATGGAATTTCCAAGGCATTCAATCCACTGACAGCATTGAATTGTTTTATATCGATGCCAAACTCACGCCTTATCACACGTATTTTCCTGAAGCTAATTTAGCCATGACAACTGATTTTCTCATGTTCAACTTCTTTAAATTTGACTCTACAGGATATTATCAATTAGGTGACATGGGCTATAACAGCGCACTCAAAAGGGGTGAATACCAATGTTTCAAAAAAGCTGAAACCATGTTAAAATTCCCCATGCATTACAGAGATTCTTTTGAGACAATGAATCACCGATTCATTGATTTTTGCAAATACAAAAATGCTCAAAGCACTTATACCAAAAAGACCATTGATGCCTATGGCACTCTGATCATTAACCAAGACACTTTTTACAACACCTTAAGGACTTTTGAATACTGCGAGTTCAATGATTCCATTTACAACTTCAACAAAAGTAAAAGTCTTATATTACAGCTCATCTCCTCAAAATACCAATGGTTTACTGAAGACATTCAAGCACCTTTGTTGAGTTTAGAAAAAAACATCAGACAGTTCAACCAGCAAACAGTCGAGTATGTCAACAACAGCATGTTGCGGCATGATAATGCTACTCAAACGAACAAGTCAATATTGACCAATAGGATGTACTTCAATGATAGCAGTAGCATTTATGAATTGATGTCTTTAGAAATCCCTAAAGGGGAAAGCGTTAGCATTGAACTATACATGCTCAATTATGAAGCCCCATTCAAATCTTTTTTGTTTCCCAATAAAACGGAAGCTATGTTAAGCACCTTTGAATTTCAATACAAGGACGTGCACAACAAAGTCCCAAAAGGTCAAGTTGTAGAGTTCAGAATAAAGGGCAAAAAGCCCTACCGCAGTTTTTATTTAATGATTGAATAAATCCGTTAAATGCCTTTTGAACCATTGGTGAAGCACCACCAATGACCACATGTGCAACCAATTGACTTTAGCGTCTTTATTCATGTAGGACTGATACAACTGATTCAAAGCACTTGCTTTAAACAATTGAGTCTGTGCAAGTTCTTGTATGGCAGTTTGCAAAAGTGGGTTTAAATCATGTCTCAACCAATGATCCCAATCTAAAGTAAAACCTTGTTTCTTGCGATTCAACGAACCATTAGGCATAAAATCGCCCATGGCTTTAACCAACAAAGGCTTGTTCATAGACCGACTTAATTTAGACTGATCATCATATTGCAAAGCTGCTTCCAACAAATGAACATCTAAAAAAGGTTCTCTAATTTCAACCCCAAAAGCCATCCCCATTTGGTCCATATCCTTCATTAAGACTTCTCGGGTGTAGTTAGTCAATTCCATTAAGCTGTAATCAGAGCAAGTTGATTGAGCATCCTTAAACGTCCTGGGATTCAGCTTATATGATGCAGGCAAGTTTGCCGCTATATTGTTTAAACGACTGGCATCAAACAAACGCCTTTTGGCAGCATAAAATGCTTTAACGGAATGTGCATCTGACTGCCCTAACCAAAAGTTCAATTGACTTAAGCCGTTGTGATTAAATAGCTTTGAAAGACCCTTTAAAACCCAATGAATTTTTAAAAATTTTATCCATTTATAGAAAGGCTTTAAGGTATGCCATTGTTTGAATCCAGGATAACCCGCAAACAACTCATCCCCTCCTACACCTGACATCACAACTCTTACACCCTGCTTGGCAACAGCCTGAGTAATCAAATACACATTCATTCCATCGACCGTTGGCGTATCCATGGCATTAAAAAATCCTTCAAAAGCGTTCAACACTTCTTCCGATTTGACCAGTACATTGTGATGTTCCGTATGATATTTATCGGCCAGTCTTTGAGCATATTCAGACTCATTCAAAGCCTGATTATCGAGTGCCACAGAATAGGTCGAAAACTGATTGACACTATATGACCTCATCAAGGCGACCACCGCAGATGAGTCAATTCCTCCAGACAAAAATGCAGCCACTGGCACATCTGAAACCATGCGCTGAGCAACTGCTTGTTCAAGTATTGGTTTTAAGGGTTTCAGCTGGGCTTGATCATTAGATGCCCCCTGAGGCGACCAATAAGGCAATAAATGAACATCGGATGCATTAACAATACCCGCATGGGCCGCAGGTATTTGTAAAACGCCCTGCATCATAGTGTAAGGTTCAGGCACGAAACCATAACTTAAAAAACTTGACAATGCTTGATGGTTGAGTTGTCGAGGAATAAGTCCTGAAGACAAAACTGCTCTTAATTCTGATGCAAAAATAAAAAGGCCATTACTACACGCATAATACAAAGGTTTGATTCCCAAGGGATCTCTGGCCACAAACAAACTATGATCGTTTGTGTTATAAATGGCAAAAGCAAACATGCCATTGAACTGCTTGACACAATCTGGGCCCCAAGCATGATAGGCTCTTAATATTACTTCAGTATCCGAATCTGTTTCAAATGTTTGCTGAAGGGCGCTCTGCAAAGATTTATAATTGTAAATCTCTCCATTAAAAACGATCACGTATGGTAAGTCTCTAACCGAAAAGGGTTGATTGGATCTTGGATTCAAATCGATGATGGACAATCGCCTGTGAGCAAGCGCCACATGATCATCTGAATAGGTCCCTTTGGCATCAGGTCCTCGGTGCTTAATGGCGGTGGACATCTTTTCCAAAGCCAATACATGCTCGCTTTGAATGGTCCCTAAAATACCAGCTATGCCACACATAGCAACAAATATACTATTATCTCATTAACTCCGCGCAAAACAAGACGTCGGCACTTGCATCTTGGCTAAATGCATAAGATTGTTTCTGCGCCTTTAAATCGTAATGCTTAAGCCAATAAGCGACATTGTCTTCGTTTTCGGCCTTAAAAACAGAACAGGTCATGTAATACAATCTGCCATTGGGTTTCAAATGTTTGATGGCTTGAGCAAACAAATTCTGCTGCAAGGTTTGGAAGCGCTCTATTTGTGTCAGATCAAAATGGGCAATGTGTTCAGGCGTTCTTCCCCATGTGCCACTACCTGAACATGGCACATCAAGCACAATGACATCATAACTGTTTGACAACTGAAACCCTTGAGTCAAATCACAAAGTTCAACACGGGGAGGATTCAATTGCAATCCTTTAAAGCGTTGTTTCAAATTTTCTAAAACCGTCAAGCGCTTGTCGCTACAAGTTAATTCAAAAGGTGTTTGAATATACGCTGATAAATACAATGATTTTCCACCAGCGCCTGCACAGGCATCCCATACAGCATCACCCGGGTGAATTGTCACCATAGAGGCAATTTGCTGAGAAGACAAATCCATGATCCATGCCCAACCTCGCTTAATAATTTCCTCGCAATTGGTATTAGGTTCAAGCCCAATACAGTAGTCCTGTTCAAAAACGACTGTATGCCCATTTTGCATCAAATACTGTTTAACTGTTTGCAGATGTTTTGGCAATACTGACAAGTATACAGGCTTTTGAAACAATAAACCCTGTAACCAGTTCAAAGACTCATACTGTGGACTTAGCCATTCATGATGAGGAAAGACTTCATTCAAAGACACATGATCAAAGCCAACGTTCATCGCTTCAACCGCCATAGCAATACCTTCTTGCAAAGGCCTGTTGTTAACGGCATAGCCTAATCTAAAATAGGCATAACAAATGGATTTGTAAATTTTACGGTCTTTACTCCCCCATTGCCTATGTTGTTGACACAATTGAGAAAAGTAAAGATGGAAAGCCAACTGACCATTATAACCCTGTAAGATGGATTCAACCACCTTTAACCTAAATGGTTTTAATACCTCCAAAATGCTTTGTATAAATTATAATCTTGGTAATAGAACAAATTGGAACCAGCATTTTCAAACACATTACCTCGTCTAACAAATTGAAAATTTCTGTGTGTGGATTGAAAAGATTTGTTCAACACCTGATGAATGAAATCTTTATCAAAGGCCATCAACGCAGTGCTAAAAAACACAAATTGATCATACCCAATAAATGTATATCGCTCTGGATCTCCGCCGTATTTAAGCCTGTATTGCTTTCGGAATTGCTTGTAGGTTGTGTCGTTATAAGGCACACTGTAAGTGTCATAAAAATACAAACCATTCAAACTGCCGTAATTCATTCGGTCAATTGACAACCATTCAGCAGGACCAAGGGCAATCAATGGCATCGCGTTATTAAGCCCTATTGCCAAATTACAACTGGAAGATGATTTATTGGTAAACACCGCTAAAACAGAATCTTTTTTATTCCATACTGATGCAACTGTAGTCAGTTTGCCATCAACCACTGAACAGCCTTGTTTATTAACAGATTCATATCCCAATTTAAATTGTTTGGCAGCATAGGATTTGGCGGCTTTATTTTGATCATCCACCAAAACCACTTGAAATTGCTTAAAGGCATCTGCAACCATTTGTCCGGTATAATACATTTGCATGCTATCTGTTGCAGAACAATTGATTAAAGGAAAATCAGTCTGTAAAGTTTTGTTATAGGGCCTTAAAGGCGATACCAATGGGATGTTGTATACGGAACAAAACTTCTCAACTTCAAACAATTCATTATCGTATACTGGGCCAATGATCAAATCGTATTGCTCCAATCCGGGCGTTTCTTTTAACAACCTGATTACTTCAAGGCTGTCTTGTTTAGTATCAAGCACTGTTAACTGCATTTTAAGCCCTTGAGCTTCCAT
>JBEIKN010000080.1:0-8172 GCA_040379725.1 Flavobacteriales bacterium | reverse complement strand
CCAATGCTGCCTATCATGCCCTTTAACCACATGAATCCAAAATAGCCAAATCCACCACCCATAAACAAGTTGTTGTTATGAAAGATGAATCCCATGCACAATGAGGTCCAAACCAAAATAAAAAACGTGTACCTTAAAGTTTTGCCAATTGGATACATATGCCAATTAAACAACCATTTGGTCCCCAATGAAAAAATACTGAATAAGAGAATGAACGATGCCAAACCAAACCACTGATGAATAAACAAATGTCCAAACCAGGCCCCTAAATAGCCCATAATATTAGCGGTTCCGTGTGGATTATGCGCTGCATACCACGACCATTGTCCACTCAACAAAATGTCTTGATCGGTCTCAAATCCCCATAAATTAATGATGTGAGAGGTAAAGGCTAACAACAAAAACAATGAGAATAAAATAAAGGTGGCACCGAGTACCCTCAATACCCTCACATCTTTTAACCAAGCAAAGTAAGCGGCACGTTGTCCTTGAGTCTTTGGTTTTGCCTCTGCCTGATAATCGTCTGTGACGTTTCTGAAACTATTGCCTTTATTTGCTGCCATGGTTTGCGTTCACGCAAATGTAAAACGCAAAAACCATTAAGTTCAGTGTGTTGTTTGAATTAAATCCACACGATTCAGAATGTGTGTAGATTTATAGACCAGCCTTAAAAGCTATGCATGAACGAGGGCCAAAAATGCTTCTTCAGACAAAATCGGAATGTTCAATAGGGTCGCTTTTTCGAGCTTAGCAGGGCCCATGTTATCGCCCGCTACCACATAATCCGTCTTAGCCGAAATGCTACCGGCATTTTTACCGCCATGTTGTTCAACCATGGCTTTAATTTCATCGCGAGAATATTGATGAAACACGCCTGAAATAACCACCGTTTTGCCTTTTAAAATATCGGATAAAATAAGCGCCTCTTCTTCGTTGTTTTGCATGCTTAAACCAGCCTGAATCAATCTTTGAACCACTTGTTGATTCAAGGGCGAAGCAAAATAATCTATGATTGAATCTGCTATGCGTTCGCCAATTTCATCCACCAATAATAATTGGTCTTTACTGGCCTGCATGAGGGCTTGAATGGTTCTAAAAGCTTGTGCCAATTTTTTAGCAACTGTTTCGCCCACATAACGAATACCTAATCCAAATAACACCCGCTGATAAGGCACTTGTTTGGAGGCCTGAATGCCTTCAATCAGTTGGGTACTGCTCTTATCAGCCATGCGGTCTAATTGAATAACTTGTTCGTAGGTTAAATCATATAAATCTGCAATGGAATGCAACAAACCTGCTTGGTATAATAGTTCAACTGTTTCGTCGCCAAGCCCATTTATGTCCATGGCTTTTCTATGAATAAAATGCTGAATTTTACCCATCACTTGAGGTGGACAATTCAACTCATTTGGGCAGTAATGCTGCGCTTCTCCATCTTTTCTGATTAGGGTCGTTCCACACTCAGGGCACTGATTTATAAAGACCACCTTTTGAGCCAATTCAGGGCGCTTGCTCAGCTCAACTCCTGTAATTTTTGGAATGATCTCACCACCCTTTTCAACATACACAAAATCACCCACTCTAAGGTCTAAACGCTCGATTTCATTCGCATTGTGCAAAGAGGCTCTTTTAACTGTTGTGCCCAATAAAAACACTGCTTGCAAATTAGCGACCGGAGTAATGGCGCCTGTTCGACCCACCTGATAATCAATGCTTAAAAGTGGTGTGCAAGCAGCCTCTGTTTTAAATTTGTAGGCAATGGCCCATCTCGGTGATTTAGCTGTAAAACCCAACTCTTCTCTTTGATGATAATCATTGATTTTTATCACAACACCATCGATGTCATAAGTGAGCGATTTTCTGGCTTGATCCCAATGCTTAATAAATTCAAAAACAGACTGAATATTGGCGCACAAAGCAGAGTGTTGACTACAAGGCAGACCCCATGAACGTATTTGATTTAAAGAAGCATAATGGTTCTGAACACTGGGTTGTTGTTCCAATAATTGATACAGGAAAATATCCAAAGGCCGTTTTGCTACCTCAGCACTGTCTTGCAATTTTAATGTCCCTGAGGCCACGTTTCGCGGATTGGCATATAGTTGTTCGCCAGCTTCTTCTCGTTCTAGATTCAAGCGATCGAATGCTGGTCTATGCATAAAAATTTCGCCACGTAATTCCAATTTATTTGGAAAAGGTGGTTTTAATTTTGAATTCAAAGATTGAATGGTTTTGACATTGTCTGTTACCACATCTCCTTTAACACCATCACCTCTTGTAACGGCACGCAATAAAACACCCTGCTCATAATGCAGGCTAATGGACAAGCCATCAAACTTTAACTCACAAACGTATTCATAATTGGTATGACCTAATTGCTTTTGTATGCGTTTATCAAACTCTAAAAGGTCTTCTTCGCTATAGGTATTACCTAAACTCAGCATCGGAAATTCATGCACAAATGCATCGAATTGTTTATTGACTTCACCACCCACTTTTTGAGTTGGCGAATCTGGATCAAAAAACTCCGGATGCGCTAGTTCCAATGCTTGCAATTCTTGGAGCATTTGATCAAACTCCAGATCGCTAATACTTGGCTCTGCTAATACATAATATTGATAATTGTGCGCGCGTAAAGTTTGACGTAAAGCACTGATTTTGTCGGCAATATTAGAGGGCAGAGTCATTGATTCAAAAGTACATTTTTTTGTCTTAATTTCTGATAAAATTTCGCATTAAAATTTGTAGATTTGAGGGATTGGAATGGTCTAGTTTTATAGCTCAAGAAAGTACTCAACCCTACTTTCAAACTCTGACAGCGTTTATTGATGCTGAACTTACTCTAGGCAAAAGCATTTATCCGCCAAAATCAGCTGTTTTTAAGGCCTTTGAGTATTGTCCATTCGATCAAATCAAAGTGGTGATTTTGGGGCAAGACCCCTACCATAATCCAGGGCAAGCACATGGGCTTTCTTTTAGTGTTCCTAAGGGGTTAAAACCGCCGCCTTCATTAAAGAATATTTTCAAAGAACTCCAAACTGATTTACAAATGACAATACCCGCTCATGGCGATTTAACCGCTTGGACCCAACAAGGTGTATTGCTGCTAAATGCATGTTTAACGGTCGAAGCCAATTTGCCGGCAAGTCATCAAAGCAAAGGCTGGGAAACCTTTACTGACAAGGTGATTCGAACGATTTCAGACAAACACACAGGGGTAGTGTTTATGCTATGGGGCAATTTTGCCAAACAAAAAAAACATTTGATAGATGCCAAACATTTGGTTTTAGAGGCAGCTCATCCTTCGCCCTTTTCAGCCTATCAAGGTTTTTTTGGATGTCAACATTTTTCAAAAGCCAATGCCTTTTTAAGCGCCCATAAAAAACCAATCATTGATTGGCGCCTTAATGATTGACCAAGATTTAAAACGCTTGTTGATATTCAAAAGGGATACACTATTGATTTAAGCTTACTTTTGCCCTAATTAATTTTAATCAAATGACAGAACAAGCTGTTATCCATTTAGAAAGAGCCGATATTTTTCAAGACAAAAACTTGGTGTTGCATCAAGTCAATTTGGACATCAATAAAGGCGAATTTGCTTATTTAATTGGCAAAACCGGCAGCGGAAAAAGTTCACTGCTTAAAACCTTGTATGGCGAATTAAAATTAGAATTGGGCAATGGATCGGTGGCTGGTTTTGATTTGATCAAATTAAAGCGCAGACAAATTCCAAAATTACGCAGACGTTTGGGTATCATCTTTCAGGATTTTCAATTGCTAACTGACAGAAACGCCAAAGACAACTTACTGTTTGTTCTGAAAGCCACTGGCTGGAAAAACAAAATGGAAATGTTTAAACGCGTTAGCGAAGTATTGCAAATTGTCGGTCTAGAGACCAAAGATTACAAAATGCCTCACCAATTAAGTGGTGGCGAACAACAGCGTTTGGTAATTGCTAGAGCCTTATTAAACAAGCCTGAAATCATTCTAGCGGATGAGCCTACAGGTAATCTTGATCCAGACATTTCAAACGATATCACCTCTTTGCTTCAGCAAATTGCGAAGGAAGAAGGCACTGCTATTTTAATGGCTACACACGAACACCGCTTGCTCGAAAAATTCCCGGCAAGAATCATTAAAGTAGACAGTAATAAAGTGATGGACGCTTAATCTTTAAGCTGGTCTTTTAATTGTTGTAATACCATTAAACCTTCAATAGGGGTTAATTCATTCACATTGATGGTATGCAATTTTTGTTTGATCCATTCAACTTGGGCATCTTGTACGGCAAACATGTTTAATTGAGCAGGTGCCTTGAGTTGTTTTAAGGTTTGAACACCACTGATTTGAGCGCGGTCTTTTTCCAATTCAGATAAAATCTCTTCGGCTCTATACAATACTGTTTTAGGCACACCAGCCATTCTAGCTACATGAATACCAAAACTGTGCTCGCTACCGCCTTTCACCAAATGTCTTAAGAAGATGACTTTATCGGTGGTTTCTTTTACTGAGATGTGAAAATTTACTATGCCCGGCACATGCTTTTCAAGTTCATTCAACTCATGGTAATGGGTGGCAAATATGGTTTTGGGTTGGCCCAGATGATGGCCTAAAAATTCAGCAATAGACCATGCCAATGATACCCCATCAAATGTGCTGGTACCTCTGCCAATTTCGTCTAAGAGTATCAATGAGCGGTTTGAGATATTATTTAAGATGCTGGCCGTTTCTATCATCTCAACCATGAATGTACTCTCGCCGGCTGATAAATTATCGCTGGCGCCAACGCGTGTATAGATGCGGTCAAAGCAGCCAAATTCCGCAAAATCAGCAGCGACAAAACTACCCATTTGACCCATCATAACTGCCAATGCGGTTTGTCTTAAAACAGCACTCTTACCACTCATATTTGGACCAGTTAAAATGATGATTTTCTGATCAGCATCAAGGGTAATATCGTTCGGAATATAAGCAGTACCAACGGGCAATTGACGTTCAATCACCGGATGTCTGCAAGCCTTTAAATGCAATTCATTGGAATCATTCAATTGTGGTTTAACATAATGGTTGTCAATGGCACATTGTGCAAATCCGCATAAAACATCGAGCTTTGATATTGCCTGGGCATTCACTTGAACACTCGGAACCGACTCAGAAATTTGCAGCAACAATGCTTGATAGATGCGTGATTCTATTTCGGCAATTTTGGATTCTGCACTGAGAATTTTCTCTTCATAAGCTTTGAGTTCTTCGGTGATATAACGCTCAGCATTGGTGAGGGTTTGTTTGCGAATCCACTCTGTTGGTACTTTGTCTTTATGGGTGTTGGTGACTTCAAGATAATAGCCAAAAACATTGTTAAAGGCGATCTTTAAAGATGGTATGCCAGTGCGTTCTGATTCGCGTTTTTGAATGTTTAAAAGTTGCTCTTTTCCATTGGTTTGCAAATCTCTTAATTCATCGAGTTCCGTATCAATACCTGCTTGAATCACTTGGCCTTTATTGAGTAAAAGCGGGGCCTCTGCCTGTATATGTTTGTCAATGGTGTTGACCAAATCATGTAACGCTAAAAATTGATTTGAATAGGTCCTTAACCATGTTGAATCAGCGGCAGCCAAAACAGCTTGAATGCTATGAATACACTGTAATGATCTCGACAATTGCAAAACTTCTCTTGGATTGGCTCTTAATGAAGCAACTTTTGAAATGATGCGTTCCATATCGCCACAGACTTGCAAATGCGCTTGAATGTCTTTCAAGGTAGAGTCCGCTTGTTTCAATGCTTCAACCGCATCAAGTCTTTGCTGAATGTCCTGACGGTTTTTTAATGGTAAAACCATCCACTTTTTAAGCAATCGACTGCCCATTGGTGTAAGGGTTTTGTCAAGTACATCAATCAAAGCAGTACCCCCTTGGTGCGATGGATTTATCACTTCCAAATTGCGAATGGTGAACGGATCAAACCATACATATTGATCTTCTTCAATACGCTGAATGGCATTGATGTGCTTAATATGACTTTGTTGATTGTGCTCTAAATAATATAAGGCACTACCTGCTGCTATAATGGCCATTGGCATATGTGCAATACCAAATCCTTTAAGCGTTGAAGTAGCAAAATGCAAATTCAAGCGCTCTTGAGCAAAATCACTTTGAAACACCCACTCGTCCAGTGTTGAACAAAAATAATCATCGCCAAGTGCTTGCACAGTTTCCATTTGTGTTTTACTGACTATGAGTTCAGATGGCTTAAAGCCGCTGAGCAATTTTTCTATATAGGTTGAA
This sequence comes from Flavobacteriales bacterium, assembly GCA_040379725.1. Taxonomy (GTDB): domain Bacteria; phylum Bacteroidota; class Bacteroidia; order NS11-12g; family UBA955; genus JABMMZ01. The sequence continues at coordinate 1,884 of JBEIKN010000080.1, read as the reverse complement.
TGACCTTCGGCCACTAAAAATTCGCCTGTTGAAATGTCTAAAAAAGCCAAACCAGTTGACGATGGTCCAAAATAAACTGCTGCTAAATAATTGCTCTTGTAAGCATCTAAGACTTTGTCATTGAGCACAACGCCAGGGGTGACCAATTCTGTCACACCGCGTTTGACGATACCCTTTGCCATTTTGGGATCTTCTAATTGATCACAGATGGCCACTTTATGACCTGCTTTAACCAATTTAGGCAAGTAGGTGTCTAAGGAATGATGCGGAAATCCGGCCAATTCGGTTTCACTGCTGCTTCCGGCGCCGCGTTTGGTCAATACAATCCCTAATACTTTAGAGGCAACAACAGCATCTGTACCAAAGGTCTCATAAAAATCGCCCACTCTAAACAACAAAACGGTGTCTGGGTATTTTTGTTTAAACCCAAAATACTGTTTCATCAATGGTGTTTGATTATCTGTTATCTTTGCGCTCATAATCCTGCTTTACCTCGGTATAGCCTAATGTATAGACCTACTCAAAATGTACCGCAAGTTACAAACTCATCAACTGAACCGATTAACAATTTATCAATACCAAAACGAAGCAAAAATACCCTTGGTCTTGGTACTTGACAACATTCGTAGCATGAATAATATTGGCAGTATGTTCAGAACGGCCGACGGATTTGGGGTGGAGTCAATTGCTTTGTGCGGCATTACCGCTCAACCTCCTCATAGAGACATTCACAAAACGGCCCTAGGCGCAGAAGATGCTGTTGTATGGCAATACTACAATCATACGGTTGATGCCTGCAAACATTTACAATCAGAAGGGTACCAACTAATCGCTGTTGAACAAGTTGAAGGCAGCATAGCCTTACAGAATTACCATTGGAACAAACAAGATAAAATAGCCTTGATTGTAGGCAATGAGACCGATGGTGTTGATCAGGCTGTTCTGGATCTATGTGATGCTTGTATCGAGATTCCTCAGTTTGGCACTAAACACTCATTCAATGTATCTGTATGTACAGGCATAGTGCTTTGGGCCCTTTGCCAATAATTACTTTGAAGTATTTAAGTAATTTGGTGTAAAGACTAAACCAAAATTCAAAGACATATTGTAAGGTGGCAAGGGATCTAAATAATCATCTGCGCCTAAGTTTTGCTGAAAGCCAATTTGCAGTTGCAGCTTGATGGTTTCTGTGCCAAATCTGGTCATCAGAGCGTGTTCTAACATTTGATAATCATGTTTGTGGTTAAACCGTTTGATGTCGTCGCCGTAATAGGAACCATTCGTGTAATCTGCCGAATGAAAACGAATGCTACTCGCTCTTAAAGAGTAGGCTATACTAAAGAGTTGGTCTGTACTTGAATAACCTATGTTAGGCATTAAGCCCATGCGGGTGTATTGACCATTAAAATAACCATTGGTTTCGCCGCTGATAGAATTTTTAAAATGGCCCAGTCCAAGATCTCCAAATAACTCAAATCTTAGATTGGGGCTGATGTCTTGAGGGATAAAATATCCAGCACCTAAATTGAGCATATTGCCACGGTATAATTTAGTGTCTGTTGTGAATGGACTATCAATTTGTGTGGTTCTTGATGTATACCCAGAAATACTGTATCCTGCATATGCAGCAAATCCTTTAACAGGGGATATACCAGCCGTTAAATCGGCTTTACTAAACAAATTGGTAGAGGCGTCAACATACACATCGCCTTGTTGTTTAAACAAAGGCATTGGATTGCGATTAGGGGTATAAAATACCGCTTTACACGAAGCCAATAACACGATTACGCTTACAAGTAAAAGTTTAAAACCTGTTTTTTGTTGGGTATGCATGATACAAATTTACAAGTTTGTGCTTAGATTTGTGAGTAAACGTATGAATTT
>JBEIKN010000079.1:0-8211 GCA_040379725.1 Flavobacteriales bacterium | reverse complement strand
TTCAGTCGGTTCAAGATTGGCAGCTTTAGATGCAGGGAATAGTCCGGCAACAATCCCCACAATAAAACAAACAGCCACTGCTAAAATGATCCAAGGCCAAGGCATAATAAATCCTGATTTCATGACCATTGATACCAAATTGCCCAATAAAATGCCTAACAATATGCCGCCTAATCCGCCGATTTGACAAATCACAGCTGCTTCTGTTAAGAACTGTGTTTTAATCATTTTAGGGGTGGCACCCAATGCTTTCCGAGTGCCGATTTCTTTTGTGCGCTCAGTAACACTCACCAGCATAATGTTCATTAACCCAATTGCTGCACCAATAAGGGTGATGACAGCAATAAGTGTAGCCGCAATTTTTATAGAAGCCAAGTTGTCTTTTAATTTGGCTGTGATAGAATCACTTCTGACCACACTGAAATTGTCTTCGGCACCAATAGGCAATTGTCGAATGCTTCTAAATTGTGCATAGGCTTCGTAAACAGCCAAATCCAGTGTCTTAACAGATTCAACAGCTACTGAAATATTGAAACTGTTGTCTGAATTCAAATACTGTCCCTTGGCTTCAGTAACGGTAATATAAGCCATACGGTCTTCGCCTCCCATGCCCATACTCATACTGCTGCCCTTGCTTTTTAAAACACCAATCACCTCGTATTGAGCTGTGCCAAATTGGACTTTTTGACCTACAACATCTACTTTATTGAATAATGTTTGAGCAATGTCTTTGCCGATTAATATGCTTTTACAGCCTGAGTTGGCTTCGTTATTTGTGAAATTGCGCCCATAACTTAATTCGGTGCCAGTAACAGTTAAGTAGTTTTCGTCAATGGCGAGCACACGGATGTTAGGATTCGTTTTTTCTGCACCATGTTTAAAGGTGGCATTCATTGAGATATTTGTGCTCAAGGATACCGTTGCTGGCATCTCATATCGTTTTTTGAATTGTTGTGCTTGAGCAAAAGTGATAGGAACATATTCTACGCGTTTTTCGCGGCCACCGCCAAAACGAATAACACCATCTCTGTTTCTGATGTTAAAAGTGTTGCTGCCCATCTTTTGAAAGGTATTGCTTAGTCCCATTTCAATGCCATCAACGGCAGTTAGCATTCCAACTAATGCCGCAATACCAATGGTAATGATCAGACAGGTGATGACTGTTCTGAGTTTATTGTCTTTTATCGACTCAAGTGCAATGCGTATGTTTTGAGTTGTTGTCAAGGTGTTGCAAGATACCATTAAACTTTGGTAAGTTGCTGTTTAACTTCTATAAATCAAGGGATTATTAAGACTAAAATAATTTTAGTTGAGACTGCTTGTTTAAAAGTAATTTTTAATACATTTGCAATTCTCAAAATTGCATAGCCAAATGGATCCACTTATTCATGACGTTTTAGAAATCCTTAAATTCATTATTCCAGCATTGATTGTGCTTGCTGTGTGTTATGTAATCATCAACAAGGTGATGGAAGACCATTCCAATAGAATGCAATTAGAGATTAGAAAACAAAATGCAAGCATGCTAACGCCTTTGAAACTTCAGGCCTATGAGCGTATGATTTTGTTTTTAGAACGTATTAGCCCACAAACCTTGATCAACAATTACAACGATGGGACTAACACAGCAAGAGGTTTGAAACACCTGATGGAATCATCAGTTAATCAGGAGTTCATGCATAATTTGTCTCAACAAATCTACATCAGCAATCAAGCTTGGAACATCATTAAAGTTGTAAAGGAGGAAGTCATACAATTGATCCATGAAACCTATGAAACACTTCCATCAGAAGCCACTGGTATTGATCTTTCTAAAGCCATCATTGATAGAATGATTGCCGATAACTCTATTCCTACATCAAAGGCCATCGATTTTCTTAAGGCTGAAATCAATTTATATTTCTAATACACTATTGATCTAGCCATGGACAAACAGATCAAAAACGATAGTGGTATTATTATTCAGCCGCAATATGCTGCAGACCAATCTGAACAGGCTGGTCATTTTCCTTTTACCAGAGGCATTCGCCAAGACATGTATAGAGGAAAGCTTTGGACCATGCGTCAGTATGCTGGATTTTCTACGGCTGAAGAATCTAATAAGCGTTATCATTATTTGCTAAAGCAAGGGACAATGGGTTTGTCTGTTGCTTTTGATTTGCCGACTCAAATAGGTTACGATAGTGATCATGCCTTTGCTGAGGGTGAGGTTGGGAAAGTTGGTGTGGCGATTGATTCGCTTAAAGACATTGAAGTGTTGTTTAATGGCATTCAATTGCAAGACATCACGACCAGTATGACCATCAATGCCACTGCGTCGACATTGTTAGCCATGTACATTGCATTGGCCAAGAAACAAGGGGCAGACTTGCAAAAGATTTCAGGGACCATTCAAAATGATATTTTAAAGGAATACGCAGCAAGAGGGACTTATATTTATCCTCCAAAGCCAAGCATGCGTTTGATTACAGATATTTTTGAATACTGTAGTCAAGAGGTGCCCAAATGGAATACCATTTCAATTTCTGGATATCATATTAGAGAAGCAGGATCTACAGCTGCTCAAGAATTAGCATTTACATTAGCAAACGGTAAAGCGTATATTTTAGCTGCACAAAACAAAGGTTTAGACATCAATGTCTTTGCCAAACGCTTGTCTTTTTTCTTTAATGCTCACAATGATATGTTTGAAGAAGTGGCAAAATTCAGAGCCGCCAGACGCATGTGGGCGAATATCACCAAGACATTAGGCGCAACTGATCCACAAGCTCAAATGCTGCGTTTCCATACTCAAACAGGTGGTTCAACACTGACAGCTCAGCAGGCTGATAATAACATTATTCGCGTTACGCTTCAAGCACTTTCAGCAGTGATGGGAGGTACTCAGAGTTTACATACCAATGGGTTTGATGAAGCTTTGAGTTTGCCAACTGAATCAGCCGCCAGATTGGCTTTAAGAACTCAACAGATCATTGGATATGAAAGTGGCGTTACTAATACGGTTGATCCTTTAGGGGGCAGTTATTATGTTGAAGCCTTAACAGATGAGATAGAACGTTTAGCTTATCAGTACATTCAAATCATTGATTCAATGGGAGGGAGTGTTGAGGCGATTGAGCAAGGCTATATGCAAAACGAAATTGCAAACAGTGCCTATCAATATCAAAAGCAAATTGAGCAAAACGAAAAAGTAATTATTGGGGTGAATAAGTTTGTCCAAACAGAACAAGCTAACACCAATTTGTTGAAAATTGATGATGCCATCAGAAAAGTTCAAATCGAAAAATTGCAACAGCTAAAAAACGAGCGCAACAATGAACTTGTTCACCAACATTTAACAGCTTTATCAACAGCTGCTAAATCGGATTTGAATTTAATGCCTCACATATTAAATGCAGTAGAATCATACGCTACTTTAGGCGAAATTGCGGATGAATTGAGACTTGTCTTTGGTGAGTATAAAGGTTAAAGGAATTCTTTTAGTAAAGTTCCTTTTCAACAATTATATAGGTCTTATTTTACCTGGTATTACTTCATCGTAAATTGGCATCTGAAATCATCACAAAAAATCGAAAAAAAACTTAAAAAACAATCTAAAAAAATTTTTTTAATAACTTTTTTTTAACTTAATTTCAGAACTGAATTCAAAAACCTACACAATTTTATAAACTACTGAAAAACAACGACTTATAATGAGCATGAGTGGACAACAATTTAACGCAGAATCTGTTTGGGCGAATTGCCTAAAAATCATCAAAGACAATTTGAATCCTCAAAGTTTTAAAACTTGGTTTGATCCGATCAGAGCAGTTAAATTAGATAACAAGGTTTTAACCATTCAAGTGCCAAGTCAATTTTTTTATGAGTGGCTCGAAGAACATTATGTGACATTGTTGCAAAAAACTTTGAAACAGGTTTTAGGTGTTGGTGCAAAATTAGAATACAACATCATTGTTGAAAACAGTTCTCCGAGTAATGGTCCATATACCATCAATGTACCAACTGGTAGCAGTAAAAAACCTGTGACCAACGAAGTGAATCTGCCATTGAATGTGACCAACAACATCAAGAATCCATTCATCATTCCTGGTTTAAGAAAAATTCCAATTGATTCTCAACTGAATCCTAAATACACATTTGATAATTTTATAGAAGGAGAGTGTAACCGTTTAGCAAGAGGAGCAGGATGGGCTGTAGCTCATAATCCTGGAGGAACTGCATACAATCCATTAATGGTATTTGGTGGTGTAGGATTGGGTAAAACCCATTTGGTTCATGCCATTGGTAACATGATCAAACAAGTCAACAAAAATAAGACGGTGATTTATGTGACTGCTGAAAAATTCATCAACCAATTTGTTGAATCTGTAAAAGCCAATAACCAAAATGACTTTACAAATTTTTATCAAAGTTTAGATGTTTTGATCATAGATGATATTCATCAATTGTCTCAAAAAACCAGAACTCAAGAAATATTCTTTACCATTTTTAATCACTTACACCAAAACGGTAAACAAATAATATTGACCAGCGATAAAGCGCCTAAGGATATCAAAGATGTAGACGAAAGATTGTTGTCAAGATTCAAATGGGGATTATCAGCGGATTTAAACATTCCAGATTTTGAAACCAGAATTGCCATATTAGAAAATAAAGCATATGAGAGTGGTTTATCTTTGCACAGAGAAGTGGTAGAATACATTGCTCATAATGTCGATAACAACATCCGTGAAATCGAAGGTGCATTGATTTCATTATTGGCTCAAAGTTCATTGAATCGTAAAGAAATTGACTTGGATTTGGCTAAGCAAATGATGAAGAATTTCGTCAAAAATGCTACCAGAGAAATCAGTATTGATTACATTCAAAAGTTGGTTTGTGACTTCTACAACGTGAGTGTTGATAGCGTGAAATCAAAAACACGTAAGAGAGAGATCGTTCAAGCAAGACAAATTGCTATGTATTTTGCAAAAGATTTGACCAAAGCTTCTTTGAAAAACATTGGCACCCATTTTGGCAACCGAGATCACTCAACTGTTATTCATGCTTGTCAAACTGTAAATGACTTGATTGATACCGATAAAAAGTTCCGTCATGATGTTGAAGAATTGAATAAGCGTATAAGGATTAACACCTACTAAATCAACTCATTATAGATTTTTAAATCCCGATCATTGTGTCGGGATTTTTTATTTAGTAACAGCATTAAGCTATAGGCGATTTCGGACGCATTCCGACTCACAAAGCCCTCACACTCTGAGGCTTCAAATTAATTGGAACTTAAAAAAATTTGTTTATTTGGATTTAAGTCTTCATATTTGTAAAACCTATAGAAGCGAATAACCAAAAATGAAAAGAATTATACTATCTCTATTTTGTGTGTCAATGCTTGCAATTAGCAATCCATTGAAGGCTCAACAAGATCCTTATACAACACATTATGCATTCAACAGAATGTTGTATAATCCGGCCTTGGCAGGTTCTGGTAATAAGTTTTGCGTATCTGCATTATCACATTACCAATATTTGGGTTACGAAGACAGAACTTTGGAGTTTCACCCTGATGCTCAAAACCCTAATCCAACAGCTACAAAAAGCGTAGGTCCAAAGACCCAAATGTTTTCATTTTCAGCACCTGTAACACAATACGGGGGTCTTGGAATTGGGTTCATCAATGATAAATTGGGTTACGAATCTAGTACCCACATGAAAATAGATGCTGCAGGTATCATTCCACTTAGAAGCGGCGCTAAATTCTCTGTAGGTTTCGAAATGAACATGCTTCAAAAGGGCTTGAATGGCGCTAAGTTAAAGCCATTGGCTCCAAACGACCCTTCAATCCCAAGTTCAAATGTAACGGCTACCCATAGCATTTTTGGTGCTGGAGCTTATTACATGGACCCTATGGCCAATGCCATTAGCACTAGGAATTTATGGGTTGGTGCTTCAGTATTAAATTTAAACAGTCCTACTTATACCTTTGGGAATTCTGCTATGGTTTATCATACACCTGTTAAGCACATTTATGTGATGGGTGGTATTGATGTGTTAAACTTCATGGGTAAACCAGATTTGATTTTTCACCCATCTGTTATGATCAAACACAATACAGTTACTCAGTTAGATTTAACGGCTTTAGTAGAATACCAACAAAAATTATGGGGTGGTGTTGCCTACAGAACTACAGCAGATGCCTTGTCAATCATGATGGGCTATTCAGGGTTTAGAGGTCAATTAAACGGCTTGAGAATTGGGTATTCATATGACTTAACTATGACCAGAGTTATAACAGTGTCCTCTGGTACACATGAGTTGCAGTTGAATTACTGTTTCGAGATCAAAATCCCAACTCCTCCGAAAATCAACATCGTGACTCCGCCGTTCATGCACAGAGATTCCGATTAATTTTTTCACATTTTTTTCAACTTTTTTACTTTTCAGGACAATAATCGATTCAAAAATTACGTTGGTCTAAAATAAAGTTGTTGATTTTTAGACAAAAACGATTATTTTTGCATAATTACGCATAGTATAACACACACATAAACAATTATATTTGAGTTTTAAAACCATGAAGAATCAAATGGATTTCGTTGTCTCTAACACACAGACGACAGCAAAAAAAGAGAGCAAGTGGAAGCGATTCGCCAAACTGTCAAAGTTAGGCTTAGCTTTAGGCTTGTTCACCTTTGCCGGTTGCGGTCCTACCAATACGGGTGATTTGATCGGTGTACAAGGAAGAGGCTTGTGGTTCCATCCACAACCTGTTGGTACAGTGAATGTGCCATCTGGTACTTACCATTCAGGTCAAAGGGATCAAGACGTATTCCAATCATTTGTTGCGCCTAACAAACAAGTTAGTATCGCTGGCTTTTGGATGGATGAAACAGAAATCACCAACAATGAATACCGTCAATTCGTAAACTTTGTTATTGACTCTATCAAACGTGTCATGACCGGCGATGAAAAGTTATTCGTTGCCTTCCCGGATGATTACACAGGAAATACTGATGTAAACAACGGAATGGGTTTCATTAATTACGAATTGGATTTCGATGAAACGCTATACAAAGAAGAGTTGGAAGAATTATACTACGGTGCAGATGAGCGTTTCAGAGGCAAAAAACAAATTGATGTAAACCAGTTGAATTACGAATACCAATGGTTTGACTACCAATTTGCGGCCAATGATCCAGACAACCAAGACAAATACCAAGAAGGTCGTGTTAAGAACCGTAAGAAATACATTAAAACCAATAAAACATTGGTGTATCCAGATACCTTATGTTGGGTAAGAGATTTTACTTATGCCTACAACGATCCAATGGCGCGCCATTACTATAATCACGTTAAGTATGATGATTATCCAGTTGTTGGTGTAAATTGGCACCAAGCCAACGCGTTTGCCGCTTGGAGAACCATTTACAAAAACGTGTATTGGGAAACATTTGGAGATCCTATCACTGAAGATTTCAGATTGCCTACTGAATACGAGTGGGAATACGCAGCAAGCGGTGGCCGTGTGAGCAGCCCATACCCATGGGGTGGTCCATATTGCAGAAACAGCAAAGGCTGTATGTTGGCTAACTTCAAGCCAATGAGAGGCAACTACGGTGTTGATGGTGGTATGTATCCAGTAAGAGCTGATAGCTATTTCCCTAACGATTATGGCTTATACAATATGGCTGGTAACGTTGCTGAATGGACCATCAATGCTTGGAGCGAACAATCTCACGTATTTACGCACGATTTAAACCCGGATTACAGAATCAATATTGATGAGTATGCTAATGATGGAAAAGGTAACAGAACTGGAAAAGAAATGTCACCAATGACCATGAAGCGTAAAGTAATTAAAGGTGGTAGCTGGAAAGACGTTGCATATTTCATCCAGAATGGTGCTAGAACTTACGAATACCAAGATACCTCTAAATCATATGTTGGTTTCCGTTGTGTACAATCATACATCGGTAGATCAGTTAAAGACAGAAAATAATCTTACAAACAATAACCTAAACAATTAACCTAAAAACAATTTAAATTTACAATTATGAGCAGTAACAGTTTTTTTGAGAGCAAAGGATTTAAAAAAGTAATGGCTTACATTTACGGATGGGGTGCATCAATCGTTATCATTGGCGCCTTGTTTAAAATTATGCACTGGCCAGGTGCTAACCTTATGCTTATCCTTGGTCTTGGTACAGAGGCTTT
>JBEIKN010000078.1:0-8215 GCA_040379725.1 Flavobacteriales bacterium | reverse complement strand
TGGAAACAATAAATCCATTCCGCCACCATGAATATCAAAGGTTTCGCCCAAATATTTTTTGCTCATAGCAGAACATTCTATATGCCATCCTGGAAAACCTTTTCCCCACGGACTATTCCATTGCATGATGTGTTCAGGGCTTGCTTTCTTCCATAGCGCAAAGTCATTAGGATGTCGTTTTTCATCTTGTCCTTCTAATGATCTAGCCTCATTGCCAGCACCAGCAATTAGGTCGTCTAAAACTCTACCTGAAAGTTTGCCATAGTCATGGTGCTTGCTATAGGTAATGACATCAAAGTAAACGGATCCATTTGATTCATAGGCAAAGCCATTTTGAATGATTTCTTGTATCATTTCAATTTGTTCAATGATATGTCCACTGGCCCTAGGTTCAATAGATGCCGGTAAAATATGCATGGATTGTAGCATGGCATGATAGGCATCGGTGTAGTATTGAGCGATTTCCATAGGCTCTAATTGTTCGAGCCTGGCTTTCTTCGCAATTTTATCCTCGCCAGAATCTGCGTCATTCACCAAATGTCCTACATCAGTGATGTTGCGCACAAAACGCACCTGATAGCCCAAATGCTTTAAATAGCGGTGCAACACATCAAAAATCACAGGGCCTCTGGCATGTCCCAAATGGGGGTTGCCATACACCGTCGGGCCACAAACATAGATGCCTACAAAAGGAGGGTTTTTTGCCTTGAATTCTAAGGTTTCGCGCTTATAGGTATCGTATAGTTTAAGGCTTGACATGACTTTATTATAGTTGCAAAACTAATACAAAAAAATCCTATTTTTGTATGCTTAAGAAATTTATGACCTATTATATGAAACGAATTGTTTTGCTTGCACTGGTATTACAAAGCAGCCTGTTATTAAAGGCCCACCAAGTAAGTCTTGACACGACCTTATTTACTTTTGGTGACAAGAAAGTAACTACTCAAGAATTTTACAAAGGGTTTATGAAGAATAAACACAAAGATTCTGCCATCAGAGCGACTGAAATCGATGAGTACCTAGAATTGTACAAGAAATTTAAATTGAAAGTTCAAGACGCTTATGACCAAGAGTTGGATAAAACAGAAGAGTTTAAAGCTGAGTTGGGCACCTACCGCAAACAAATCGCCAAACCTTATTTAACCGATAAGGTGGTTAATGATCAATTAGTCAATGAAGCCTATGAACGCATGAAATACGAAGTTAAAGCCAGTCATATATTGGTTTTTGCGCGTCCTGATGCATCACCTGCAGATACACTTAAAGCTTACAATAAATTATTGGGCATTAAAAAGGAAATTGAAGGCGGAAGCATCAGCTTTGATAATGCCGCTGTAAAATACAGTGACGACCCTTCTGCGGCAGATAACCAAGGCAATTTGGGGTATTTCACAGCCTTTCAAATGATTTATGAATTTGAAAACTATGCCTACAACACAGCGGTTGGTAAAGTCTCTCAAGTATTTAGAACTGAATTTGGTTACCACATTGTAAAGGTAAATGACAAACGTCTTTCACAAGGCGATGTGACCATTCGTCAAATCAGAATTGATTTGAATCCAAATCCAAGCCAAGAAGAAGTACTTGAGGCTGAAGCTAAAATCAACGAAGTATACAAAAAATTACAAGCTGGCGAAAAGTTTGTGAACTTGGTTCAGCAATACTCAGAAGATGCACAAAGCGTTTTAAAGAATGGTGAATTAGCGCCATTTTCAATGACCAGTGTCCGTTATCCTGAGAATTTTAAAAACACAGCTTTCAGCTTAAAAGCGGATGGTGATTATGCCCAACCTATTCAAACTGCTACTGGATTTCATATCATTCAGCGCATTGGGTTAAAGCCAATCGAAGACATCAGCAAGATGCGAAGTACCATACTCACTAAGATAGGTCGCGATAGCAGACAGTACCGCAATACATTAGCGGTTTATGGCAGAGCTAAAAAATACTATGCATTCAAAGAAAACAAAAAGTATGGCAAGGCCATCAATAAAGCCATTGATACTACCTTGTTGTATGGTGAATTCCATCCTAGTCAGGATCAATTGAATTCAAAACCATATGCAGTTGTTTTGTTTTCGTTGAGTAAAGCTAACAAAGCCTTCACTGTAAAAGATTTTGCCAACTGGGTAGTTGAAATTCAAAAACCAAGTAGTTCAAAAGCTTTGTCCAGTCTATTAGATCAGTACTATCAGGCTTACAGATTACAATCAGTAATGGATTACTACGAAAACGATTTAGAACACATCAATGATACTTTTGCAGCCTTGTACAAGGAGTACAAAGAAGGTATTCTGTTATTCTCGTTAACCGATAAGAAAGTATGGAGCAAGAGTGTTGAAGACACCTCAGGCTTGAGAAATTTTTTCAATCAACAAGCGTCAAAATACATGTTCAAAGAGCGCTACGAAGCAACCATTTACCGTTGTGCCAATAAAACCATTGCTGAAACTGTTAAAAAAGACTTGCAAAAAGGGTTAACTTCTGATTCTGTGATGCGCAAATTGAATAAAGCAAATCCGTTGAATGTATCCAACCCTATGACAGGTAAATATGAACAAGGCAATAACCAATACGCCAATATGATCTTTGCTTCAAGTCTTCATGTGCCAAACCGGGTCAATTTAGACGCCAACAATAAGTATTTGTTGCTTGAAGATCCAAAATCAGCTGGTGCTTATGTCGTGATTGTTGTTCATCAATATATTCCTGCTGGCTTAAAATCCTTAAACGATGCCAGGGGCAGTGTTATGAGTGATTATCAAACATTTTTGGAAAGAGAGTGGGTAAACACATTGATGGGTAAATACCCAATTCAGGTGGACCAACAAGTCTTTTCGACCTTAAAAGCCAGAATGGTAAGACCATAATCCATTGAGAGCTGCTATAGTATATTGTTTTTTAGTGTTTGGCTTGTTGGCTTGTAAAGAGCAAACAAAACAGGGTCAAGCATCAGAAGTTGTTGCAGAATACAATGGCAAGCAATTATTAAAGTCAGAGCTCCCTCAGGAATTAACGTCCATTAAGACTTCGGACAGCCTTGTATTATTGAATGCTTATGTTCAAAAATGGATAGAACGCGAAGTCTTACTTGAAGCAGCAGAGATCAGTTTGTCTGAAGCTCAAAAAAACAAAGACCAATTGATTGAAGAGTACAAAAATTCTTTGATTATTTATGACTATCAACAAGCCTTGATTAAACAAAAGCTTGATACTGGCGTTTCTGAACAAGCTATTTTGGATTATTACAATCATAACAATTCCATCTTTTTATTGAAGAAGAACATTGTAAAGATCAGGTATGTAAAGATTGATAAAAAGCGAGCGGATTTAAATAAGCTCAAGAAATGGATGCAGAACCCTTCGCCTGAAAACGACGTGCAATTGCAAACCTATGCAGAGAAACAAGCCGAGAATTTTTCAATTGATAGCAACTGGTTGTATTTGGATGACATTGTCAAGGAAATTCCACTGGATGAAAATTACAATCAGCAACGGTTTTTACATAACAATAAGTTCATTAGTCTTGAGGAAAACGGCATGTTGTATTTACTCTACATTGTTGATTTTAGAATCAAAGATGCCGTCTCTCCAATTGAGTTTGAACGCGATAAAATCAGAGATATCATACTGTATCAAAGAAAATTAACGTTCTTAAAGGAGCATCAGGCGGAATTGTTGAAATCAGCTCAGGCCAATGGGAAAATAAAATGGAAACAAAAATGATGAAACAATTCTGTAAACATTGGGTCATGCTATTGCTTTGTGCATGGTGTGGTATAGCTGCACAAGCGCAAAATAAATTGATCATTGACGAAGTCATTGCTGTTGTTGGCAATACTCCTGTGCTCAGATCTGAATTGGATATTTTGATTTCTCAACTGGATCCTGAGATTCAAGTTACTAACTCGGTGAAGTGTCAGCTTTTGCAAAAATTATTGATTGATAAAATGCTGATTCATCAAGCTGAGATTGACAGTATACCTGTCTCTGAATCAGAAGTGACGGATCGTATTGATAACAACATACGTTTTTTTGAAAGGCAAATGAACAGTAAAGCCAATGTCGAAAAATATTTAGGCATGAGCGTTGAAGCCTACAAAAAACAAATTTATCCTAAAGTTAAAAACCAAATGTTGCTCGAACGTATGGAGCAGAACATTAAGAGTAATATCAAAATCACCCCTAAAGAGGTTAGAGATTATTACCATTCAATGCCTGAAGACAGCTTGCCATTTATGTCCTCTGAAGTAGAAGTTGGCCAAATAGTCATCAACCCAAAATATTCAAAAGAGGCCAAAGAAATTGCCTATGAGCAAGTACTTGAATTGCGCAACCGAATCATAGATGGAGAAAGCTTTTCGCGCTTGGCTGGAATATATTCTGAAGACCCAGGCAGTAAAGTTCAAGGGGGATTATTACCCGAGTTTGGACGCAGCGAAATGGTACCCGAATTTGAGCGTGCAGCATACATGCTTAAAAAGGATAGTATTTCGGAAGTGATTGAGACCAAATACGGTTATCATATCCTCAAGTTGGTCGATAAGCGTGGCGAGAAGGTGATGGTTAGACACATTCTCATAAGACCAAAATTGATAGATGCTGACTATGAATTGGCTAAGAATAAGATAGATAGTATTACTCAAGTTTTAACAGAAAAGAAACTCTCCTTCTGCGAGGCAGTTAAGTTGTATTCAGAAGACGAAGAAACCAAAATGAATTGTGGCTTTTTTACAGATCCGAACATTGGCTCACAACGCGTGCCATTTGATTACCTTGATAAGGCCTTGGCCTCTGCGGTGTCAACTATGAAGGTAGGGAGCTACAGCGAAGCCCAAACAGGGTATGCCCAAGACGGCAGTCCTTATTTTAGAATCTTGTATTTACAATCTGAAACCAAACCCCATGTGGCCAATTTAGAACAAGATTGGCAACGTATTCAGGCCATGGCGCTTGACGAAAAAAAGTCTAAGCAATTGGATGTATGGTCAGAAAACAAAAGAAAAGAAACCTTTATTTCCATTGAGAATCAATACATCCAATGCGATTATTTTAGCGATTGGGTGACCACCAAAAAACCATAATGTATGAGTGATTTAGCGAGTGCAGAGAAATTCCACCACAAACACCAACAAATACAAGCCGAAATTGGCAAAGTCATTGTAGGTCAAACGGAAGCCGTTAATGGGGTGCTAACCGCATTGTTTTGCAACAGTCATGCCTTGTTAGTAGGTGTGCCAGGTTTAGCAAAAACCCTTTTGATCAAGACCATTTCAGATGTATTGGATTTGAAATTTAGTCGTATACAATTTACGCCAGATTTAATGCCTGGTGATATTACAGGTAATGAGATCATTGATGAAAGCAGACAATTTAAATTCATCAAAGGTCCATTGTTTTCAAATATTGTCTTAGCCGATGAGATCAACCGTACACCACCAAAAACACAAGCAGCTCTTTTAGAGGCCATGCAAGAAAGGCATGTAACGGTTAATGGCAAATCTTATCCTTTAGATCAACCATTCTTTGTTTTAGCTACTCAAAATCCAATTGAACAAGAAGGTACTTATCCTTTACCAGAAGCCCAATTAGACCGTTTCATGTTGAATTTAGTCTTGGATTATCCAACGTTTCAAGAAGAGGTGCAAATCGTCAAACAAACCACTGCTGCTCGAACTGAAAGTATACAAAAAATCATCAGTGCTCAAGAAATCATTGATTTTCAAGCTTTGGTTAGAAAAGTGCCCATTGCAGATAATGTTGTTGAGTATGCCGTTAATCTTGTGAGCAAGACAAGGCCAAATACGGCTTTAGCAGGCCCTAAAGTGAATGATTTAATTGCTTATGGTGCGGGTCCTAGAGCTGGTCAATTTTTGGTATTAGGGGCTAAATGCCATGCGTTGTTGCAAGGTAAACTGTCGCCAGATATTGAAGATGTTCGAGCCATAGCCAATGCTGTTTTAAGGCACAGGTTGGTCAAAAATTATAAAGCTGAAGCAGAGGGCATCAGCATTGAGTCCATCATTAAAGATTTGTTATAAAAAAAAGCCGCTCTGAGCGGCTTTTTTTATGGATAGTTTTATGACCTATTCAAACTCAGCTTGTAGAATCTTTTTGATTTCTACAACGGTTTCTTCTTCGAGTTCAGTTCTGTTAACAAGGTCTTCGTTAGACAAACCTAATACCGCTTTAGCCGTATCTAAACCAATGGCTTTTAATTCATCAATGATCCAGCTGTCAATTTCGTCAGCAAATTCTTCTAGATCAATATCTGAGTCATCAAACTCAACATCTTCTCTGTAAACTTCAATGTCGTAACCAACCAATTTGCTGGCCAAACGGATGTTGAACCCGCCTTTGCCAATCGCTAAACTTACTTGATCCGGGCTCAAGAATACATTGGCTTTTTTGGTGTTATCGTCAATGCTGATTGAAGAGATTTTGGCCGGATTCAATGCTCTTTGAATGAACAAAGAAGTATTGGTAGTGAAGTTGATAACGTCTATGTTTTCGTTTCTCAATTCTCTAACAATACCGTGAATTCTGCTACCTTTCATACCAACACATGCACCTACTGGATCAATGCGGTCGTCGTAACTTTCAACGGCAATTTTTGCTCTTTCTCCTGGCTCTCTAACAATTTTCTTAATGGTGATGAGACCATCTAAGATCTCAGGCACTTCTAATTCCATTAATTTTTCTAAGAATACAGGTGATGTTCTAGATAAGTTGATTTTAGGTGATCCATTGATCATGTTTACTTCGTGAACAATGGCTTTAACTGTTTCACCTTTTTTGTAGAAATCAGCCGGAATCATTTCGTTTTTAGGTAAAATCAATTCATTCCCCTCATCGTCCAATACCATGATTTCTTTTTTCCAGATTTGGTAGACTTCTCCAGTGATGATTTCGCCAACACGATCAGAGTATTTTCTGAATAATTCGTCTTTTTCTAATTCCATTACTTTGGTCATTAGTGTTTGACGTGCAGCTAAAATGTTTCTGCGACCAAAGAAATCCATTGGTACTTGGTCAATGGCTTCTTCACCGATTTCGTAGTCAGGCTCTATTTTACGGGCATCAGTGATGCTGATTTGGGTGTTTTCGTCTTCTACCTCACCATCGTCTACAATTAAACGGTTACGGTAAATTTCAAGATCACCTTGATCTGTGTTGATGATGATGTCAAATTTGGCTTCTTCACCATAACGCTTTTTAAGCATGTTTCTGAATACCTCTTCCAAGACACGCATTAAGGTGGCTTTGTCGATGTTTTTGAATTCTTTAAATTCAGCAAAAGAATCAACCAATCCTCTTACTGTAAGCACTTGTTGTGATGTCATTTGAATGATAAAATTATGTGGGCTTTGTGTATGTTATTAAATGTTACAGAAATACTATCAGGCACTTCCGCTGCTTGTTTTTTGTTTTTAGGTTTTTCTGGACTAAATACAATGGTGTCGTCATGCACCGCCGTTAATTGTCCGTTAAAAGTGGTGTCATCTTTTAGAACCACATGGAATGATCTGCCAATGTGTTTAGGCAATTGTCTGATTAAGATGATATCGCTATCTGCGCCGGGCGAACACACATCTAATTCGTAATGTGCATCAGGGAGTTGTTCGTCAGCTTTGTGATTAATGGCTCTGCTGATTTCAGAAATATCATAAATGCCAAGCAATTGATCGCCATCAATGATGTATTCATGATGGGTCTGATGATGAGTCGTTTTTACCAAGAATACATTCGGGTATTCTTGTAATACTTGCTCAACAATTTGGTTTAAAATAGCATCTACACTCATATATAATAAGAGAGGGGCTTTAGGCCCCTCATCAACTGTTCAAATAAAATCTGATGCAAATATACGCGCTTTTTTTAAATATGCAACATCATCTTGCTATAACCCCGTTGTTTTGAATTGGATTGTTACTTGGCGATACAGGCTTGTTACTGGTATTGCCATTAGCCTTGCCTGCGTTGCTGCTTGTTTTGACGGTATTGCTTGGGCTAAACACCCCTTGGTTTAGCACATTAATGATTCGTCCCCCAACTTCAAGCCCTCTTGAACTTTGGGTTTCAGTGTTAGGGTTGATGTTAGGTAATTTATTGTCACCTTGTAATGGGCCTCCATTATTGCCACTACTGCCACTGCTTGTGCCAGAACCATCGCCACTACCAGGTTCAGTATTACTGCTGTTTAAACCACGTT
>JBEIKN010000077.1:0-8272 GCA_040379725.1 Flavobacteriales bacterium | reverse complement strand
CAATAAGAGCGCTGGCAGACAGGTGGGTTCTACCTTTAAACCATTTGTGTATGCTTTGGCCATAGACAACAAATTATCGACTTGCATTCAATTTCCGAATACACCGCCACCTTATCCAAATTGGACTGTTCATAACAGCGATGGCAGTACAGGTGGTTCCATGAATATGTACAGGGGATTGGCTGGTTCAGTCAACTGTATTGTGGCACAGGTATTATATGCCATGGGGGAGAACGCCCCTAAGAATGTGATTGAGTTTGTCAGAAAAATGGGTATTGATAGCGCCAAGCTTGATCCAGTACCATCGATTTGTTTAGGTGTTACTGATATTTCTCCTTTTGATATGGCTGGCGCTTTTTCAACCTTTGCCAACAAGGGCTATTGGATTGAACCAAGTTACATTACGCGCATCGAAGATAAAAACGGCAATGTGCTCGAAGAGTTTGGTAGTACAAACATCAGACAGATCATGACAGAAGAAAAAGCCTATGTGATGTGTCAATTGCTTGAGGGTGTTGTCTTACATGGAACTGCTTCAAGGTTAAAAGGCAAATATGCCGTAGAAGGATGGGTTGGAGGTAAAACAGGTACCACTCAAAGCAACAGTGATGGTTGGTTTATGGGAGTCACTAAAGATTTGGTTTGTGCCACTTGGGTGGGTTGCGATAGTCGTAAAGTGCGTTTCAGAAGTACCGCCTATGGACAAGGTGCGCATTCAGCCTTGCCAATATTCGCTTATTTTATCAAAAAGGCTAAGGATGATCCAAGTTTAGATGTTGATCTCATGCCTATAGATCGTCCACTTCAAGAACTTAGTACGGAGTTTAATTGTAACCAATATTCTCAGGAGGGCGACATGGACGAATATGGTGCTGGGCAGGGTGATGAACTCGATCTGGGGATATAGTTAAGTGCTTATATTGAGGTAACTCAGTATTCAGATACATTTGAATTGGACATAATATTGTGTTCAAATTCAAGTTGTATTTTTTCGCGCTGTGAGATAGAAAGCTAGTATTAAAGCCATTCTTTAAATGGTCAACTCAAATTAAGGCTTTTAACTTCTAGTTTATTGAATTGTAAAGGGGAGGATTTAAATTTAATTCATTTTTCAAGTCACTTTCAAATAGGCTTCACTTAGCAAATGAAATTTTGTGCCATATATTTTTTAATGATATGAAAACAAAATTTACAAGATTGGCCCAGTTGCTTTTAGTGACTTGTGCCTTTAATGTTGGACAAGCCCAGATCAAAGTCATCAAGGACTATTCCAACAAATTTTCGCCAACCATTGGAACATTCCAAGGAATCACTTTTCGTGAGAGCGGTTTTTCGGGCATGTTTGCTGTTCCAAATAGCAATGGGAAAGAATTCTGGATTGTTTCTGATCGTGGTGTAAACATTGATGCGGCTAAAGCCAATTCAACCTCATGTAGACCAACCTATGACAAAATTTATGCCTTTCCAAATTATGCGCCCAAAATACACAGAGTGCGTATTCAAGGAGATTCAGTTCAGATCTTGCAGACCATTTCGATTAAAAGGCCTAATGGAACGGGTGCTTCAGGTATTATCAATCCAACAGGCTTTGGAAGTACAGCTTTGGAGCAAGCTTCAACAGATACTGTTTTGAATTGCGCCAATTTTAACTCAAAAATAGCGGCTAAAGATATTTGGGGAATAGATGCAGAGGGTATAGTACTCGATAAATTTGGTAATTTTTGGATTTGCGAAGAAGGTGGTCCAACTATTTGGGTAGTTAATCAAATGGGTGTTGTGGTCAAACGTTATACGCCCTATGCCAATTTAGTCGGTGCTCAAGCTCAAGATATCATGATTGATTCTTGTTTCAAATATAGAAAAAACAACCGTGGTTTCGAAGGGATAACCATTGCCCCCAATGGTAAAGTATATGCCATCATACAAAGTCCGATCTTATATCCAAATGTTACGATAGGAGAAGCCTCAAGAATCCATAGAATTTTGGAAATTGACCCAGTTACTAATTCGAACAAAATGTATGTATACGTTAATGATGGTATAATTGGAGCATCAGGTTCTAATCAAATCAGATTGAAAGATTGGAAAATTGGAGATATGGCAGCAATCAATGATACAACCTTTTTGGTGATAGAAGCAGCCTTAAGAGGGACTACTGATATTAAAAAATTATACAAGATCAGTTTAAATGGCGCTACCAGTGTAAATTCTGGTTTATATGGTACATCTACATTAGAAGCCTTAGTGGATTCTGTAGGTTTGCAAGCTAATAGCATTGTACCTGTGAAAAAAACTTTGGTATATGATTTCTTAAAGAATGGTTGGAATCCTCAGTTAGAAAAAATCGAAGGCATAGCCATTATAAACGACAGTACCATTGCTGTATGTAATGACAATGATTATGGTCAAATGTCTGCTTTAGAAAATGGTATAGCCACGGCTACAACTTATACAGGCCACGTAGTCACTTACGCATTAAGTGGAAACTCTAAACTCAAAAATTTTGTACCATCAAAATTTAACCTAAATACGGGCCTTACCGGACCAAGTACTTCGCAAACACCTTATATGATTCCAGCTGCTAAAGATGTGAAAATAACATCTGTTATGACTGCAGGAGAAATAGTCAATAATTATAAAATGGCTGGTTTAGGTGATGGTATTGGTGCTTTTGACAATGGTAATGGTACCTTTAGTTTGTTAATTAATCACGAAATGGGTAGCACGCTTGGAGCGGTTCGTGCCCATGGTGCTAAGGGTGCATTTGTCTCTAAATGGGTTATCAGAAAATCTGATTTAACTGTGTTAGGTGGTTCCGACTTAATTAAAAACGTTCATTTATGGAACGGTTCTACATATGTGAAGTACGATTCGTTAAACACCAACATTTTAGCGGCGTTCAATCGTTTTTGTGCGGCTGATTTGCCAGCAGTATCTGCTTTTTATAATCAAAATTCAGGCTTAGGTACAAAAGAGCGCATATTTATGAATGGCGAAGAAGCTGGTTCAGAGGGAAGAGCATTTGCGCACATTGCCACAGGAGCAAATGCTGGGAACACTTATGAATTGCCTTATTTAGGGAAATTCTCATGGGAAAATTCAATTGCGAGCCCAAGATCATCAGATAAAACGATTGTTGTAGGAACCGATGATGCGACTCCAGGACAAGTTTATGTCTACATTGGTAATAAGTCTAATACCGGTAACGACATTCAAAAGGCTGGATTATCTGGCGGTAAATTATATGGTATTGCTGTGAATGGTATGAGCCTTGAATCAAGTACTTCTGTTATTGCCCCTAATACCTCATTTGGTTTATTTGACTTGGGGAATGTTCAAAATATGACTGGTTCATATTTAAATGCACTAAGCAATGCCAGTGGTGTTACCAATTTCCTTCGTCCAGAAGATGGTGTTTGGGACGTAAATAATCCAAATGATTTTTATTTTGTGACAACCAATTCATTTACAAGTCCTAGTAGAATGTACAGATTGCGATTCACAGACATTAATCAACCAGAATTAGGCGGTAACATTACAGCAGTCCTAGATGGTACTGAAGGTCCAAAAATGATGGACAATATCGGTATGGATAATTTTGGACATATTGTGATTCAAGAAGATCCAGGCAATCAGTCGCATACAGCTAAGATTTGGCAATATACCGTTGCAACTGATGAGTTAAGATTAATAGCAGATCATGATCAAAACCGTTTTGTATTGGGGGGCTCCAATTACTTAACTCAAGATGAGGAGTCATCTGGAATCTTGGATATGCAAACGATATTAGGTCCGGGCATGTACATGTTGTATGATCAAGCACATTATCCATTAGCTGGTGATGCAGTAGAAGGTGGTCAATTATTGGCCTTATACAATCCTGATACTTACAATTCAAACCCTGAAGTGATTGTCAAAGGAAATGGTATTGAAATCGTTTCTGGTGATGTCACACCTAGTAGCTCAGATTTTACAGATTTTGGCACTACATTTAAAGGTCAAACACTTGTAAAATCATACACTGTTACCAACCAATCTATTGGTCAGTTAAGCATCAATGGTATAACTGTTTCAGGCGCTGATAAAATTGATTTTGCAGTTCAAAATCCAATGATGTATCCGGTGATTTTACCAATGGGAGCATCTTATACGTTTTACATCAGCTTTACACCAACTGCTGATGGTATTAAGAAAGCTACCATTGCGCTTATGAGCAATGATGTTGATGAATCAATGTATCAGTTTGATGTGACTGGTTTGGCCAAATTGGCTACGTCAGTTTCTGATTTAGACATATTAAATACATTAAAGATTTATCCGAATCCATCATCTGATTTGGTAAATATTGAGTTTGCTAATGCACTTGAAGCGAATGCTGATATTCAGTTATATGATTTAACTGGTGCCTGTGTTTTGAAGCAATCATTTACTGCAGATTTGACTAACAACAAATTAAGTTTGTCTTGCAAAGATTTGAATAGTGGCATGTATATCTTGTCAATCAATTCTGGCGGTCAAGTGGTCAGATACAAAATCAATATTGCCCACTAGGCAATTCATTCAACCCATAAAAAAAGGCAATCAGAAATGATTGCCTTTTTTAGTTATAAAGTATTTTATAATTATTCGCCTAGGGCAACACGTTTGAATTTCAATACAGTTAAACCAGCTTCTGTATCGCTTAACATTTTAGCAATAGATTTGCTACCGTCTTTTACAAACTCTTGATTTAATAATGTGTATTCTTTGTAGAATTTGTTCAATCTGCCTTGAGCAATTTTTTCAGCCATTTCAGCAGGTTTACCTTCTGCAATAGCTTGCTCTTTACCTACTTCAATTTCTCTTGCGATGGTTTCAGTAGGAACTTCAGATTCATTTAATGCAATTGGGTTCATTGCTGCAATTTGCATGGCGGTATCTTTACCAGCAACAAGGTTAGATTCGCTAGGAGCGTTGTTCATTTGAACTAAAACACCCATTCTATTGCCAGCGTGGATATAGGCTACAACGTTTTCACCTTGAATGATTTCGTATTTAGATACGTCCATTTTTTCGCCTGTTTTACCCATCTCGTCCATCATGCGTTGCTCTAAACTTAAGCCACCAATTTCTAAAGCTTTTAATGCTTCTAGGTTGCTAGGTTTTTGAGTCAAAGCCAATTGAGCGATTTCATTTGCAAACTTCACGAAGTCATCGTTTTTAGCAACGAAGTCTGTTTCGCAATTTAATTCAATCACGATACCAGTTTTGCGGTCGTCTGAAGTCAATGCAATAACTGCACCTTCTTGAGCAGCGCGATCAGCTCTGTTTAATGAAATTTTTTGACCTTTTTTTCTTAGGTTGTCGATAGCTGCATCAAAATCACCATTGCTTTCAACAAGGGCTTTTTTGCAATCCATCATACCTGCACCAGTCATCTGGCGCAATTTATTTACGTCTGAAGCACTAATAGTTGACATACTATTTGAATTAATTATGTGTGTTAAAAAATGAAATGAAGATTAAGCTTCGGCGGCTTCTTTGTCTGCCTTAGATTTCTCTATTTCTGCTGAATCTTTTTCTTTCTTGCGATCCAATTGACCTTCTTCAATGGCTCTAACGATAACGTCAACGATCAATTTGATTGATTTAGATGAATCGTCGTTAGCTGGGATTGGGAAATCAATGTTGGTAGGGTCGCTATTGGTATCCACCATAGCAATGGTAGGGATGTTTAATTTGATGGCTTCAGCTACAGCTAAATGTTCTCTTTTAACGTCCACAATAAACAATGCAGATGGTAAACGAGACATATCAGAGATACCGCCTAATACCTTGGACAATTTAGCTTTTTCACGCTCCAACATCAATTTTTCTTTTTTGTTGATGTTAGCATAGGTACCGTCAGTAGCCATTTTGTCGATGTTTTGCATCTTTTTGATTGACTTACGGACAGTAGCAAAATTGGTCAACATACCACCTAACCATCTCTCACAAGCGTGAGGCATATTGGTTTGAGCAGCAGCTTCTTTAATGATTTCTTTAGCTTGTTTTTTAGTGGCTACGAATAAGATCTTACGACCTGCCTTCACCATGTTTCTAACCGCTGAAGAAGCTTCATCTAATTTAGCTGAAGTTTTGTTAAGGTCTATGATGTGAATGCCATCTTGCTCCATGAAAATGTAAGGAGCCATTTTTGGATTCCATTTGCGGGTAAGGTGTCCGAAATGACAACCTGCTTCCAATAATTGTTCTTGTGATACTGAAGACATTTGAATATAGTATTAGCGTTTGCTGAATTGAAATCTTTTTCTTGCTTTCTTTTGACCTGGTTTCTTTCTTTCAACCATTCTGTCGTCTCTTCTTAATAGACCAAGCGGTTTTAACAACGTGCGGTTTTCAGTGTTCATGTCGCACAAAGATTTAGAGATAGCTAAACGAACAGCTTCTGCCTGACCTGTCATACCACCACCATCAACATTGATTTTGATGTCCAATTTACCAACGTTGTCAGTAACTTGTAAAGGTTGTACCACTTTGAATTGGTTCACCAAGGTGGTGAAATATTGATCGTATGGCTTGTTGTTGATTAAGATGTTGCCATTGCCAGCTTGCATGTATATTCTGGCAACTGCTGTTTTTCTTCTACCTGATGTATTTAATACTTCCATGAATGTTAAATGGATTATTTAAGCTTTAATTCTGTTGGTTGTTGTGCTTGATGTGGATGTTGGTCACCTTCATACACATACAAATTTCTAAACATTTCACTACCCAATCTGTTTTTAGGCAACATACCTTTAACCGCTTCTTCAATTAAAGCAATTGGTTTTTTGTTGACTAGGTCAGAGGCAGAAATGCGTTTTTGACCACCTGGGAAACCAGAATAGGTGATGTACTCTTTAGAGTTCAACTTGCTTCCTGATAATTTTACTTTACCAGCATTCAAAACGATTACACAGTCGCCGTTGTCAGCGTGTGGGGTGTAGTCGGTTTTGGTTTTGCCAATTAAAGTAGCAGCGATTTGTGAAGCCAAACGGCCTAGCACTTTGTCGCTCGCGTCTACCACATAAAATTTCTTGTTAATGGTAGCTTTGTTCGCGTAAATGGTTTTATAACTAATTGAGTCCACGTCTTTAAGTGTTGATAAAAATTTGGGACGGCAAAATTAGTCAATCATATTGGAAATACCAAGCCATTCTGAAATTTTTCTTCATTTTAAACTAGTAGGTCATTGTAAACCTTTGCTAATAAAGGGATTTGGCTTTTCCATTGGTAATTGCTTAAAACGGCTTTTTGACCGTTTTCCACCATGAGTTCAGTTTTTTTGACATCTAGGTGAAGATCTAGGATGGCATTTTTAAGTGCCAAAGCATTTTTAGGATCTATGCAAATTCCTGCCCCAGAATCTAACATGTTTTTTTGATAAAATGGAAAATCAGAGGTGATGATGGGTAAACCACAGGCCATATATTCAAACCATTTTGTTGGGAGGCTTTCTAAGGAGTTACTCATTGGCCATATGACACATAGGCCTAAGTCCATGTCTTTGGCCATGGCATAACTGTTTTCGAGAGGCAGTCTGCCATAAAAGTGCATTTGTGCTTTAATGTCAGGCCAAAAATCAAGCGCGTGTAATTTGCCCCTCAATTCTGAATACAATTCGCCAACGCAATGAAAATGCGCTTGATAGCCTTCTTGTTTGAGCAGAAACACGGATTCTGCAATTTGTAAAATGCCTCTGTTTTCGAGCACTATGCCACTGTAAAATAATTGTAATTGATGCTGGTAGTTATGCTTTTTAAAAGGCTTGAAAAAATCGGTATCACAGTAATTTAGAACAGTTTCACAATGTTTTGCCTTTGAGGTATAGCGTTTTTCGTATGATTGTTCGGCTAGTATAAGGCTAAAATGTTTACATGCCAGATGTTCAAAGATAGAAAAGATACTGTAAATGGTTTTTGGCCTTCTGATCCATGGTTTGTCAAATAAGTCTTCGGCAATGTTTTCGTGTATGTCCAATATGACTTTTTTGCCAAATAGCTTTAATAAAAGTCCACAGGGAATCAGTTCTGGATCATGAATGTGGTAAATTTTAGCCTTCACTTTTAGGGCCTTAAAAAACATGAACAACCAGCCCATTAAAATGCGCCATTTGATGTTATGGTGCCTTTTGAATGGGATAATATTTACCTCTTTAATGATTTCATTTTTAGGGTGGATGGCAATTAAACTGACATCATACCATTGCGTGAGGGTAACGCACTCTCTATAAAATATGCGGGTATCCAAT
>JBEIKN010000076.1:0-8335 GCA_040379725.1 Flavobacteriales bacterium | reverse complement strand
AGGCAACATGTGTTTTTATGCAGATGTTCAAGTTGCCTCAGAGACCTTTAGGGTATACAATGTGCATTTGCAATCCTTTAAATTCCGCAAACAAGACTTTCAACTAATAGAAGATATGCCCGAAGACAACCAAGAAAAGCTGAGTAGGTCAAAGGGGCTATTAAAGCGCATGAAATACGCTTATTTAAAACGTTCTGAGCAAGTCGAAACCATTACAGAGCACATGAAAAACAGCCCATTTCCACATTTTGTAGTGGGCGACTTTAATGACCCGCCGGTTTCTTTTGCCTACCATGAATTGAGCCGGGGGTTAAGTGATGCGTTCATTGAAAAGGGCTGGGGAATGGGTAAGACATACATAGGCAATATGCCTAATTTCAGAATCGATTATATTTTGCACCCCAAATCATTTGAGGCAATCAATTACCAAACCTATCAACTATCAAGTGATCACAGTTTGATCTGCACGGGATTAAAATATAAAAAAGAGTAATTTTTACTGTATTTTTGCCACCCAATCAATTGAAACCTATGCATTTCGATTTTGAAAAACCAATTCAAGAATTAGTGGATCAGCTTGAAAAAGCCAAAGAAACCCATGCGAAGGGAAAGATCAATATGAATGATACCATTCAGTCACTAGAGGGTAAAATTCAAGAAACTAAGAAAAACATTTACAGCAACCTAAGCGGTTGGCAAAAAGTTCAGATATCAAGGCATCCTGACAGACCTTATGCGCTCGATTATATTCAGGCATTAGCGCCTGATTTTATGGAATTGCATGGCGACAGAAACGTCAAAGATGATAAGGCTATGGTGGGAGGTTTTGGTAGTATTGACGGTCAAACCTTTATGATGATCGGTCAACAAAAAGGCCGTAATACCAAAGAACGACAATTCCGCAATTTTGGCATGCCTAATCCAGAAGGCTACAGAAAAGCCTTGCGCTTAATGAAATTGGCTGAAAAATTCAATAAACCAATCATCACGTTTATTGACACCCCTGGTGCATCGCCTGGTTTAGAAGCCGAAGAAAGAGGTCAAGGAGAGGCCATCGCTAAAAATCTACTTGAAATGTCTGTATTAAAGGTGCCAGTTATTTGTATCATCATTGGGGAAGGTGCCAGTGGTGGTGCTTTAGGAATTGGTATTGGTGATGTTGTTTTGATGATGGATAACACTTGGTATTCAGTGATTTCTCCTGAAAGTTGTTCGTCCATTTTATGGCGCACTTGGGAATACAAAGAAAGAGCTGCAGAAGCTTTAAAGCTAACAGCCAATGATATGTTAAAGAATGGACTGATTGATGGCATCATTACAGAACCGCTCGGAGGCGCTCATAATGATGTTGAAGCGGCCATAGCTCAGGTTAAAAAAGCCATACAAGACAACTACAAACGTCTTAAAAAATTAAAATCTGACCAATTGATTGATGAGCGTATTGCTAAATTCAGTCAAATGGGTGTTGTTAAAGAAGCTTAAAATTTCATACAGTGATCTTTTATACTAAAGTCAACACAATGGCGTTAGTATGATTTATGAAGATCAGCATTCAGTCGCCTTGCCATGAAAATTGGTCAGAGATGACGCCCAATGAGCAGGGTAGGCATTGTCAGATTTGTGCTAAAACAGTGCACGATTTTACCCAAATGTCTGATGCGGGCATACTTCATTTTTTTAGGCAAAACAGCAATGTCTGCGGTAAGTTTCAGGTAACTCAACTGAACCGTCCGCTTAATCCTAGTTTTGGTCAAGTGTTTAAATATGGCATGATGGCTTGTGCTTTTATAGGTCTTGCCCACTTGACTCTAAATGCTCAAGACTTGCTACAAAATACAGATACAGTCACTGCTCAAAAGCCATCATGGAACTTTAATCAATCAGTCCTTAAAATTCAATTTGAACAAGCTGCAACAATCCATCAACAGATTCAAACACTGATTCTAAGCATTGACAGTTTTAAAATCAAAGTGATGTTAGACAGTTCTAATCAATGCAGTATTCATTTGCCAGAAACTGTATCTGATTCAAGTGCTCACATTGATTTGATTCAAAATAATGGTCTTATGACATCATTGACTATTGGATCCATCAAAACCTTTAAGTCTTTAGTCTTTTATCAGACAAATGGCAATTGGTCTTATTATCAGCCATTACAATTTGATCCTACACAAATCCGTTATGAATCGATGGGTATACCGATGACCTGGGGATATACTGTTACTTGGCCCATGCCACAAGTACACTTAACTGATCCTCTTGACACCATACATTTATTAGGGGATACCATCATTCAGGAGGCCACTATGATCACATCACCTCGACCAAGCCCAAAAGTTTTACACCATAAAGGCCTCAATACACCTGACCATAAAAAGGCATTGTATACCAAATTAGTGTTCTTCTTGTTGCTGATTTTGAGTTTGGGCTTATTGGCTTACAGGCATAAAAAAAGGGAAGACTAAGCTTCCCTTTGTATTTTTTTTGATTTGAATTATTCTGCAGAGTCTGAAGCTTCTTTTTTAGCTTTAGCGGCTCTAGGCTTTTTAGCTGGAGCTTCTTCGGCATTGGCTTCAACTTCAGTGCTTGCTTCAACTTCTGCTTTTGGAGCTGCTGCTTTGCGTGGTGCTTTAGCTATAGGGGCTTCCGCAACTGCTGCAGTGTTTTTAACTCTTGGAGCATTGTCTGGGCGAGATACTGGAGTAGCATCTTTCACTTCATTCACAATGGCTTTGAAAGCTTCAGGATGATTTAAAGCTAAATCAGCCAAAGCTTTTCTGCTCAGAGTAATGTTTTTAGCATTCAATTTACCAATGAACTCAGAGTAAGATAAACCAAACTCTCTTACAGCGGCATTGATACGAACGATCCAAACTGAACGAACATTTCTTTTCTTTTGTTTGCGGTCACGGTAAGCATACGCTAAACCTTTTTCAACTGCATTTTTGGCGACGGTCCATACATTTTTTCTTCTACCAAAATAGCCTTTGGCTAATTTGAGGACCTTTTTTCTACGTTGCTTACTGGCAACATGGTTAACTGAACGTGGCATTGTTTCTTATATAGTTATTAATTTATGGCAGGCGTCTTACACGGGTAAGCTCTTAAGCCTGACAATGTTTCAAATGGGATTATTTACCGATACCTAACATGAATCTCATGTTTGGCATATCCACTTCATTTACCAATCCGCTTTGAGCCAATCCGCGTTTACGTTTGGTTGCTTTTTTGGTTAGAATGTGGTTTTTAAACGCTTTCTTACGTTTTATTTTTCCTGTGCCTGTAATGCTAACTCTCTTTTTTGCACTACTGTTGGTTTTCATCTTTGGCATAATCGTGGTATTCTTGGTTTAATTATTTTTTCTTGTTAGTTGGAGAAAGTAAAATGATCATTTTCTTACCTTCTTGTTTTGGTGGTGCTTCTAATTTAGCGACGCCTTCTTCAATGAGTTTATTGGCAAAACGCATCAATAATTCTTCGCCTCTCTCTTTATACACTATCGTTCTTCCTTTAAAGAACACATAAGCTCTGACCTTGGCACCTTCACCTAAAAATTTGGTAGCATGTTTTAACTTGAAATCAACGTCGTGTTCGTCAGTGTTAGGTCCGAAACGGATCTCCTTAACTTCGTTAACAGCAGCGTTGGCTTTTAGTTCCTTTTGCTTTTTCTTTTGTTCGTATAGGAACTTGTTGTAATCAGCAATGCGACAAACCGGCGGCTCAGCATTTGGTGAGATTTCAATTAAATCCAATTCCATGCGTTGAGCCAATGCCATTGCAGCACTGAGTTTCATAATGGCGCTTTCAACGTCTTCGCCTACAACCCTTACTTCAGGAGTTGTAATGAATCCATTGATGCGGTGCAAAGCCTCTCTACGGCCTCGGTTAGGACGAGGGCCACTTGGCTTTTTGTGCACTACTGTTGGTTTAAACGGTTTCTTTTGCAATATGCCTAATTTATTAGTTTAATTGTTGTTTGATTTCAGCTTCTACCCATTGAACAAAAGCCTCTATCGACATTGATCCTAAGTCTTCTCCACCTTGTTTTCTCACAGTTACAGTATTGTCAGTTTGCTCTTTCTCGCCAAGTATCAGCATTAAAGGCACTTTCTTCATTTCTGCATCTCTGATTTTCTTGCCAGTTTTTTCTGACCTATCGTCAATGAGGGCGCGAATATCGTGCTTTTTTAGGATATTTAAAACTTTTTCTGAATATTCTTGATATTTATCGCTGATTGGCAATAGAATCACTTGTTCTGGATTCAACCAAAGAGGGAACTTCCCTGCATAGTGTTCGAGTAAGAATCCTATAAAACGTTCATGGGTGCTCAAAGGCGCTCTGTGGATGATGAGTGGACGCTCTTTTTCACTTTTTTCATTGATAAAGTACAAGTCAAAACGCTCAGCTTGAGCAAAGTTAACTTGGTTGGTGGCTAAGGTAAATTCACGACCTATTGCACTCCAAATTTGAATGTCAATTTTCGGCCCGTAAAAAGCGGCTTCATCTTCCACTTCAACAAATGGGATATTTGCATTCACCAATACATTGCGCACCATGTCTTCAGTTTCTTTCCAAAGTTCAGGGGCATTGATGTATTTCTGGCCTAATTTCTTAGGATCATGTTTGCTAAAGCGCATCACATATTTGTCAATGCCAAATACCTTGAAATATTTGAGGTATAAGGCATTCACTGCTTTGAACTCTGCTTCGAATTGTGCTTTCGTACAATAAATGTGGGCATCGTTCATTTGCAAAGAACGAACGCGCATTAATCCAAACAATTCGCCTGTTTTCTCATAACGGTAACAGGTGCCATATTCGGCGTATCTGACGGGTAAATCTTTGTAGGATTTTGGTGTTGCTGCGAATATTTTATGGTGATGCGGGCAGTTCATAGCCTTCAGATAGTATTGTATACCATCTAGTTCCATAGGCGGGAACATGCTGTCTTTGTAATAAGGTAAATGGCCGCTTTTTAAGTATAAACTTTCTTTGGCAATATGAGGGGATTTAACCCTATCATAGCCAGCCGCTTTCTCAGTTGATTTAGCAAAATCCTCAAGTAATTCAATAATGGCTGCGCCTTTAGGCAACCATAAAGGTAGACCTGGTCCGATGTCATCATCAAATGCAAATATTTCCAATTCTTTACCCAATAATCTGTGGTCGCGTTTTTTAGCTTCTTCGAGCATGGTTAAATGCGCATCTAGCTCAGATTTTTTAGGGAAAGTGATGCCGTAAATACGGGTCAATTGTTTGTTTTTTTCATCGCCTCTCCAATAGGCGCCTGCTAAATTCAATAATTTAACGGCTTTTATATGGCCGGTATGAGGTAGGTGAGGCCCTCTACATAAATCCACAAAGTTGCCTTGTTGGTAAAAGGTAATGCTACCATCTTCAAGGTCTTCTAAAAGTTCTAATTTGT
The DNA here is from genome assembly GCA_040379725.1 of Flavobacteriales bacterium. Taxonomy (GTDB): domain Bacteria; phylum Bacteroidota; class Bacteroidia; order NS11-12g; family UBA955; genus JABMMZ01. The sequence continues at coordinate 2,908 of JBEIKN010000076.1, read as the reverse complement.
AAGGGTCGTTTTTATCTTTAAAATATTGAATGGCCTCAGCCTTAGAAATAGGCTGTCTCTTAAACACTTGTTCTTGCTTAGCCAATTCAATCATCTTGGCTTCTAATTTGGCAAAGTCCTCACTGCTAAATTTGTGCTCACCCAGGTCAACATCATAGTAAAATCCGTTATCAACCGCAGGGCCAATACCAAACTTTACGCCTGGGTATAAGGCCTCTAGTGCTTCAGCTAGTAGATGCGCTGATGAATGCCAAAAGGTTGATTTACCCTCTTTATCGTCCCATTTTAACAATTGGACTTGAGCATCGGTGTCGATGGCTCTGCTGGTTTCAATCACCGTGCCGTTGACTTTTGCGGCAATAATGTTACGTGCTAAGCCTTCGCTAATGCTTAATGCAATTTCGTGAGCAGTAATGCCCTTGGGGTAATTTCTGACACTGCCGTCAGGTAATGTGATTTGAATTTCCGACATAAAAAGGGTTACAAAGATAAGTTAAACCCTCGAATCGCAAAAGTGCAAAATGCGAATCTGATAGCTAAAATTCCCATCGAATGCCAATCTGTTGTTGCCCCCCATGCATAGTGGAATAAATATGCCAAGGTTTCTGTTTTTGTTCAGCCAGCGGTTTGTCAATGTTGAATTTGTAAAAATGCGCATCAACCGCAGCATCAATGATGTTTAAAACATAAAATGCAGCAATAGCAATTATGCCATAGTCGCGATTGCTTCTGTAGTATGATCTTTGTGCCTTTAGGGCAGATATGGGCATATTCGTAAAATACCATGAAGCCCTTGTATTGGTGTCATTGTCGGATAAATTGATGAGTGCTTCTTGTCTGACTTTAAAAGAGTCGCGGTTACTCAGCATGTAATAAGAAGAAAGTCCTAATGTGGCATAAACAATAGGTATTTTCCAATACTTTCTGTTGTAGGCCTGCCCCAAACCAGGAAGGATAGCGCTGTATAAACTGGCTTTATGAGGGGAGTGGCGTTTTACTATAGTTTGCACTTGCTGAGTGGTATCCGCTTTACTCAATAAAGACAACATACACAACAAACAAGTGGTCAAAAGTTTAACTTTAGTCATTGTTGGCCAAACCATTCAAAATGCGTTCCAATTCTTTGTGGTTTTTGAAAGGGATGATGATTTCACCTTTTTTACCCTTAGGTTTAATGGTCAAACTCGATTGTATTTTAGCTTCTATAAATGCCCTTTTTAAACTTAATGCATCATCTAATTCGAATGTGTTGTTTGTTTGTTTGCCTTCTGCTGCAACTGGTTGTTTGTCTTGTTTGGCTAATTTGACAATTTCTTCGGCACCTCTAACACTCAAGCTTTCTTGTTCTATTCTTCTAAAGAGAATCAATTGTTCGTCAGGGTCTTCAACACTTAGAATGGCTTTGGCATGTCCCATTGTGATGCGGTTTTGTTGCAAGGCAATTTGAACCTCGTCTGGGAGTTTTAACAACCTCAAATAATTGCTTACAGTCGAACGGTCTTTACCAACTCTATCGCCCAATTCTTCTTGTTTGAGTTGACATTCTTCTAATAGGCGCTTGTAACTGAGGGCAACCTCAATGGCATTTAAGTTCTCTCTTTGAATGTTCTCAATCAAGGCCATTTCGAGCATTTCTTGATCGTTGGCAATTCTAATGTAGGCAGGAATGCGCTCAAGGCCAGCAAGAATGGATGCTCTTGTTCGACGTTCTCCACTAATTAGTTGGTATTTGTCATAGCCCATTTTTCTGACTGTGACAGGTTGAATGAGTCCGTGTACTTTTATGGATTCAGATAATTCTTCAAGGGCTTTTTGTTCGAATTCAGTTCTTGGCTGAAAGGGATTGGCATCTATGTCTTTGATTTCGATCAACTGAACACCACCACTTGCTCTGTATTCAGGACTAACTGTTATATCGGTTTCAGCGTTGTTTAAAAGTGCTGAAAGGCCTCTGCCTAAGCCGCTTTTCTTGGCTTTAAATGGGTTGTCTTTTTCTTTGCTCATATCTCAATTATTCCATTACTTTTTCGGCTTTTTCTAATCTGGTTAAACCGTTGCGTTGTAAGATTTCTCTGGCTAAATTTAAATAGGTTGTAGAGCCTTTGCTCGAAATGTCGTGAGCCAATACAGGTACGCCAAAACTAGGGGCTTCGCTTAGCTTAGTATTTCTTGGGATAATGGTATCAAACACCAAATCTTGGAAATGCATTTTAACATCTTCAACCACATGATTGCTCAATCTTAAACGAGAATCATACATGGTCAACAAAATGCCTTCAATGCTTAAGTTTTTATTCAATTCTTTCTGAACAATGCGTATGGTGTTTAATAGTTTGCCAAGTCCTTCCAGTGCAAAGTATTCGCACTGAACAGGAATGATTACTGAATCAGCAGCTGTGAGAGAATTCGTGGTGATTAGACCCAACGACGGAGAACAATCAATAATGATGAAATCGTATTCTTTTTTAAGTGGTTCGAACACCCTTTTCATGACGCGTTCACGATTCGGTAAGTCGATCATTTCTAATTCTGCGCCCACTAAGTTGATGTTTGATGGCAATAGGTGTAAATACTTTAAATCACTTTTTAAAATAACGTCTTTGGGCGCTGTGTCATTTACTAAGCAATCGTATAAACCTTCTTTAATGTTTTGAGGATCAAAGCCAATGCCGGATGAGCTGTTGGCTTGAGGATCTGCATCTACTAGAAGCGTTTTGTATTCAAGTACCGCTAAACTTGCCGCTAAATTAATGGCTGTTGTGGTTTTGCCTACGCCACCTTTTTGATTGGCAATGGTAATGATTTTTCCTGTATTTGAAGATTTCATATTATATCTGAATGCTTTGTCCGATGTTCATTAGGGTTAGAAGTTTGCCTGAGGCATTGAATTGGTTTTGAGCTTGTTCGT
>JBEIKN010000075.1:0-8442 GCA_040379725.1 Flavobacteriales bacterium | reverse complement strand
GCTTTTTTGATGCGTTTTAATTCCTGAATAACCCCTTTCGAATGACCGTGGGCTGTATCTAAAGTGATCACATCTACTTCTGCATCAACTAAGGCCTTAACACGCTCTAAGGTGTCTGAAGTAATTCCAACAGCAGCACCTACTAGTAATCTACCAAAACTGTCTTTACAAGCCTTTGGATGACTTTTAAGTTTTTGTATGTCTTTGTAGGTGATCAAACCAACCAATAAGCCTTTTTTATTGACGATTGGAAGTTTTTCAATTTTATGTTTTTGAAGAATGGCCTCAGCCTGCAATAAATCAGTACCAACTTCGCTGGTAACCAATTTGGTTTTGGTCATAACATCTTTGATCTTCTTAGCTGTATTCTTTTCAAATCTAAGATCACGATTGGTAATGATACCTGTTAGTTGATTTTTTGCATCAATGATTGGAATACCACCAATGTGGTTATCCTTCATTAATTTGAGGGCATCTTTGAGGGTACTTTCGCCTGTTAAGGTAATGGGATGTTGAATCATTCCACTCTCACTGCGTTTTACGCGAACCACTTCTTTTGCCTGTTGAGCAATGCTCATGTTTTTATGAATGATGCCAATACCGCCTTCTCTGGCCATAGCAATCGCCATGGTGCTTCCGGTAACGGTATCCATCGCAGCAGAAATAATGGGAATATTTATGCTGATGTTTTTGGTCAATTGGGTTTTAGTAACGACATCTCTTGGTAGTATCTCACTGTAGCGAGGCAATACAAGCACATCGTCGAAAGTCAGACTATCGCCTTTGATTTTTTGACTAAAATTGATTTGGGGTGTTTTTGGCTTTGCCATGCAAATAATAGATTGGTTATTTGCGGTGCAAACTTACAGTATAACCCTCTAACTTCCAAAGTTAATTTTAAGGGCTGCATCGCCTTTAACCAATTATTTGGTTTATTGGTCGAGCTTGACTGAAATCAAAGAAAATACTAAATGCTTCCTTTTTGAAGAGATGTGCATCATTTCATTATCTGAGACATTCATAAAATCAGCATAGTAACGTCTTTTACTGCTAAAGCCATATTCCTTATAGGTTTGTAGCTTGCTTGCACTGTTATTGAAGGCTACTTGACCTCCGCTGCTTCGGGTCATGATGTAGAGTTTTTCGCCCGAATACAATGCCGTGTAATCTTTGTATACAGGCACAGTGGTATCAAGGTTATGAAACACAACAGCAAAGTTTTCTATATTGCCTTCAGGGTCTAATTTAAAACTAATGATATCGCCATACACATAATGGTATACATAGCGTGTTGTTGTTCTACCTTTTGAATCTGTTGTGGTATACACCTCAACGTAAGTATAGTATTTTTGTCCGATTACGATCAATTCATTGCTGTCGTTGTAAAAACATTCACCCAATCTAACAAAATTATATAAATAGTCTGGGTTAGCGCGTTTGCTCGAACGTTTGGATTCTTTTTGTTTGGTCTTGGTTTTACTCGAACTGGTTTTTCTACCTTCATCTTTAACCGCATTGATTTCTGAAACCAGATTGGTGCCAAATAATGTTTTTTGTTCGTTCAGTACCTCGGCTGTTTTAATGTTTACCTGTTGGGTAAAAATGCCTTTTGCGCCGTATCCTCCACTGCCCAAAAGCCCAACCACAGCAACATTACCTGTATTGACATTGTATTTCATCATTGCAGAGTAGAAGTATTCTCCTTCAGCAAACGTAATGGTCTCAGACTCACCCGTTGGTCTGATGATTTTCATGATCAATTGGCTATTGGTATTGCTCTCTAATTCGTCTAAATCTTCGGCCCTAAATTTACTTTTGGTTTTAATGTTGGCCTCTTCGAAACCAAGAATGCACATATTACCGTCGTTGTCAAACACTTGATCAAGCACTTCTGTATTGCCTTTTCCGAAACTTACATTTTTGCCTGTGTTGATCAATTTGAATTCGTTATTGATTAACCAATACGAAAAGGTATGGTTTTTTTGTGCTGCGGCAGCTTGTTTTTCTCTGCGACTTCTTGTGATATTTGAACGATCTGCAGTCACTAACATTTTGCTCGCATCATCGCTAAAATTGATTTTAAAAATACAGCCCACTTTGCGCTCTTTTTGAGTGATCATGGTTTCTGCAATCTTGTATGGTTTTCCTATAGGGTTGCAGTTTTTTACATCATACATCTGTGCAAATAAGTACTGTTTTTTTTGTTTTTTATTGTTGAAATAAAACAGGGCACACAACTGATTGTTGAATTTTTCGATTTTTAAAGCTTGTACATCTTTATCGGCAAATTCTGCAGGTACAGAAGCCACCAATTTAACATTCATTTTAGCGTCTAACTTAAAGATCTTGAAATCGCTGTGAGGTAAAGAGGCATAACCAAAGAAATTATAGTAGGCTAAGTCTGTTTTTTTGGCAATGACAAAAAAGTGATCGCCAATTTTTATCGCATTCTGAAAGTAGCTTGGTTTGTCTTTTTTCTCGACAATGTATTCAGCGCCTGATAATTCTTTAATAGCGCTGTTTTTTTGTGCCACAACCAATGATTGGATGGCAAGAAAACATAATAATAATTTAAATTTCATGAGGGAATTGTATTAAAATAAAACACCGAAACTTAAGTCAAACATTGCAGTGATTTGACTGCTTTTGGCATCTTTTTGAGTGGTGCTTATTTTTTGGGTAGTGTAATCGTAATCGTATACATTAATGGCTTTAAATTTATCTTGATTCATGCCAATACCTATTTCGAAACCAAAGGTAAATCTAGGGCCTACTTGTCTGGTGTTACCGGTTACCAAAAACCAAGATTGGTAATTGCTTTTAATATCGGTTTGAGTGCCATCAAAATAACCAGTTGAAGTATACATGCTCGTCACCAGATCAGTTTTATAGCTTCTGTTACAATATTGAATGCCTACATAGCGGCCATTGTTGGCATATTTGCCATGTTTGTAATATTTAGGAAAAATCATAAAACCACTCCCGTTGTGCGTGCTTTGTAATTTTGATTCACCTGAGGGGAAAGCAAAGTATACCTCGCGGTATTCTTCCCAAATGGGACTTTTACTGGTTTTAACGTAATAGCCAGCTTCTACACCAAATTTTTCTGCAAGTCGTCTTTCGTAACTTAAGCCCATATAGGATATAAAAGTCGGTGTACAACGCAAGCGTATAAGATTGTTTACATGCCCAACACGGCCATCATTGAGGTATTTTTCGATGTTTTTGTTGTCAGGTTCATCCGAACCCTTTTTACTTTTAGAACTTTGGGCAGCTAGTAGGCTACAAACAAACATAAAAGTGCACAATAGTTTGTATTTCATTGAGCAAATTTAATGTTTAATTGAAAACATAAGTCATAAAAACTGCCAAGAACCTTGTAAATTTGCCTCAAGCATGAACTTGATCAAACAAATTCCAAATGCCTTTACTCTAGGTAATCTTAGTTGTGGTGTATTGGCCATACATTTCATCCATAAGGATGCCTATGAAACAGCCGTTTTATTGGTGTTTTTAGCCGCCATTTTAGATTTTTTTGATGGCTTTTTAGCCCGATTGTTAAAAGCCGATGGGGCATTAGGCAAAGAATTGGATTCCCTAGCTGATTTGGTCACCTTTGGTGTAGCGCCAAGTTTTATGTTGTATGCTCTGTCTTATCAAATTCATGGACCGGAGCGTTTTGCTTTTATTTTACTAGCTGTTTTTTCAGCGTATCGCTTAGCAAAATTTAACATCGATACCCGTCAAAGCAAATCATTTATTGGCGTACCAACACCAATAACGGGCATTATGGTGATGAGTTGGGCCATGGTTAACCAAGCTGCGCTAAACAGTTTGATTTTTGATTCTAGTATTGGGTATGTCGTTTTCTGTGCATTGGTTTCGTTGTTATTGGTTAGTGAGATCCCATTACCTTCATTAAAACTTTCAAAGGGTCCTATAAAACAATATGCCCAACACATTTTCTTGTTGATAGTTGGTGTCATCAGTATGCTAGTATTTGGATGGTTATGTATTCCCATCTTTTACACAGTGTATGTTTTGTCATCTATTCTAATTAATTTTGCCTCAAAAAAGACACCATGAAATTTTCTGTAGAAATAGAGGTAATGCCTCGCAAAGAATTGCTTGATCCTCAAGGTAAAACGGTTACTACTGGTTTGCACAACATTGGCTTCACTGGTATTGACAACGTGAGGGTAGGTAAACACATCACCTATGTTAGCAATGCTGCTTCAGAAGAATTGGCCCATAAAGAAGCTGAAGAAGCTTGCAAAAAATTATTGGCCAACTTAGTGATGGAAAGCTACGCCATTAAGGTGTTGCCTTTGAACTAAGCATGTATGATTTAGCCATAATCGGCGGAGGTGCGGCTGGTTTTTTTACAGCCATTAATGTGAAGCTCAAGCATCCTAAATGGAGGCTTGCGGTTTTTGAAAAAAGTCAAACGTATTTAGGTAAAGTTACCATTAGTGGTGGTGGTCGATGCAATGTCACTCATGCTTGCTTTGACCCTATAGCTTTGTGTCAATATTATCCGAGAGGACATAAAGAGCTAAGGTCTGTTTTTGAACGATTTGGGCCCAAAGAAACCATCTCCTGGTTTAAACAATTTGGTATTAGCATTAAACAAGAGGCAGATGGTAGAATGTTTCCGGAATCGAACACATCTGAAACCATCGTCAATTGTTTTATGGATGTTTGCGAGGAGCTGGGTATTGAGTTGTACAAAGGCATGGCCTTACACTCTGTTAAATGTGCCAATACCTTTGAATTGCAATTTCAAAATCATGTCATTCAATCTAAGCATTTGGCCATAACAGCGGGTAGTAGCCAAACTATTTGGAATCTATTACAAGGCCTGGGTCACAAAATTATAGCGCCAGTACCATCATTGTTTACCTTCAATATTAAAGACCCTTTGATTGAAGATTTAATGGGCGTGAGTGTGCCTAAGGCACATGTTAAATTGGAGGTGGATTCAGACCTCGTCAAACAGCATGGTTTAAAAGCCTCTGATTTGCAACAGGATGGACCTTTACTCATTACACATTGGGGTTTAAGTGGTCCGGCCATTTTAAAGTTATCATCTGTTGCAGCCAGATTGTTACATGCCTGTAATTACCGTTTTAAGATCAAACTGAATTTAACTGGTTTGGATGCTGAAGCCTGTTTAGCCGTATTACTTCAGATCAAATCAGAGCAAAGTAAAAAGCTTATGGTGAATACTCCATTTTTTGAATTGCCTAATCGATGGTGGCAAAGATTGGTGCAACTTTGCATTGATAATACTCAATTAACGTGGGCTGATGCCAGTAAAAAAACTTTACAAAATCTAGCACAAAAACTGACAGAATATGTTTTAACGGTTGATGGCAAAAGTACTTTTAAAGATGAGTTCGTCACGGCCGGTGGTGTTGATCTCAAAGACATACAATTTAAAACCATGGAAAGTAAAATCGTTCCAAAATTGTATTTAGCAGGCGAAGTCATTAATGTTGATGCGCTCACAGGAGGCTTTAATTTTCAAGCTGCCTGGAGTGAATCTTGGGTGATCGCCCAATCAATCTAATTTGAGTTTACCAACCCTTTTGTTCAGATTCAATCTTAAATAAGCGGAGTAACTGTATTGAAATCTACCGTACTCTTTATCGTAAAAGGGTTCTAATCTAAGGTCTAAAAACAATCCTCTATTGATTTGTTGGGTATACATAAACCTTGACATCATCATATGTCTGACTTGTCTGTGTTCATACACATTGTAAAAATCGTAATTGTTGTAAATGAGAGTGCCTACAGGTGATTGGTATTCTCTGCCGGCCCAATAATGCAACATACATTCGAATCCATTCCGTTTGAAAGACAATGTGTGCCAACTAGCATTACCATTTTTATAAGGTTGTGTAATGCTTGGCGAAAAGTCTTCAGAATGCAACCAATAATGTTCTGTTTTGATGCGCCATTGTTTGCCAATTTGCATACTCCATTTAAGCCCTAATGCGGTATTTAAACGCGAATAAATTCTGTTAGGATTATTGTTCAATTGACCACCTCTGTGCGCCAAGGTACCTTGGAATGGCCAAGTAATTTCGTGCCTTTGGGTTTTTAACAATCGTTTTTCGCTGAGAGCACCCATGGTAAATCGTTCTTGATTATCTGTTGTTCTATAGGTTGGCTCGTTCCATACCACAAAGTTATTGAACTTAAATTTTTCTGAGGTATAAATACCCTGCATGCCATTTTCTATTCGATTGGTAACAGCCCTATCGATGTTATACATAGGTTCAATAAACCCATAATTGGTTGTGCCCTGCAAACAACCAAAATTATAACGCCATTTATGTTTAAAAATAGAAACGCTTAAAACGGGTTGAACGGCAATAAAACCGGTGCTTCCATAGTCTTGTCGAGTTTGAAAACCCGCTTTTACCAGAACATTGTTATACGGCTGATAGCTCACATGGCTTTGAAACATTGAACCAAACAGTGTTTGTCCTTTTTCAATCATATCAAAGTATTCTGTGTTGCGGTAATAGTTTAACAACTCAACATGCCATTTAAGGGTTTGAGTATCGTTGGGTGAGTATGTATCTTTCTGATTAAAAACGGCATTATCCAATTGAGCAGATCCAATTTGAAGTATACCGCAAACAATAAGGGCCAAAATAATTCGTTGTTTCATATGATTAATCGCATTCAAATTTAAGAGTTTGGAACGATTATTGAATTTTGAAGTTTTAAACGACCATATATGTTTAAATTAAATCGCTCAAACCCTTTGATTTTAAAGCTCATGCTTGTGTGTTTTACTTTAGCTTTAGTGTTGGCATTTACCTTTCCTGTTGCCAATACCAAAGATGCAGATACGTTTAAATACCGAAAAGTCAATATCACTTCTTTTACCCATGGCGAAAAAATTGAATTCAGAGTGCATTATGGTTTGATCAATGCAGCAAACATTGTTTTTGAAGTCACCCCTACAGCTGTTGAAAAACAAGAACGCAATTGTTACAACATCAAAGCCGAGGGCAAAACCTTAAAATCATTTGATTGGGCGTTTAAAGTGCGTGATCGTTTTGAAACCTTTGTCGATAAAGAATGGTTGGCTCCTGTAACCTATACTAAGTCTGTTCAAGAAGATAAATACCTAGATAATGACTTAGTCAATTTCAAACACAACAAGAAGAAATTATATGGTGTTAAAGGGGTTTTGGATATGCCAGAATATACCCACGATGTGATTTCGGCCATTTATTATGTGCGTAATTTGGATTTTTCAAAGTCTAAAGTGGGCGATAAGTTTCCACTGGATGTTTACCTCGATAATCAGATCTATAACCTGGGTTTTAAATACGATGGTAAAGAAACTTTAGACACCGATTTAGGCAAGGTTAAATGCATTAAATTGGTTCCAACTCTGGTGGTTGACCGTGTGTTCAAAGACAAAGACGATATGACGGTGTGGATCAGCGATGACGATAACCATTTGCCCATCAGAGTTAAAGCAAAGATTATGGTAGGATCTATAAAGGTAGACATTACAAAGTATAGCGGCTTGAAAAATGAATTTAAAGCACTAGTAAAGAAAGCTTAGTGTATACTGAAATGCGTACCCTCTTTGCCATCTTTAAGCTCAATACCAATCTCAGATAATTGATTTCTTATTTGATCTGACAAAGCAAAATTCTTTTGCATTTTAGCCTCTTGTCTTAGTTGAATTAAAAGTTCAATTAGGCCAGTTGTTTTCTCAGAATTTTCTGTTGCTTGTTCAATCCCCAAAATGTCTTTAATAAATAAAGTATAAGCCGTTTGTAAACTGTTTAAATCAGAAGGGTTTAATTGGGCTTTATCTGCCGCCAATAAATTGATGTGGTTGAGCATTTCGAACAATGCAGCAATTAAAATTGGCGTGTTTAAATCTTCATTCAGTGCATCGTAACAAGCCTCAATTAAGGTTTTAACCTCAAAAGAGGAAGTCTCAGACGTTTTAATCCTTTTAAGGGTTTGAATGCCTTCAAGCAATCGGCCTAAGCCTTTTTCTGAAGCTTGTAAAGCCGCATTACTAAAGTCAAGAGTACCTCTGTACTGTGCCTGAAGTATAAAGAACTTAAGGGTCATTGGGCTATAGGCTTTTTCGAGCAAAGGGTGTTTGCCACTAAAAAATTCATCAATAGCAATACCATTATTAAGTGACTTAGCCATTTTCTGCCCATTCACAGTAATCATGTTATGGTGCATCCAATAGTTGGCAGGTTGATGCCCGCTGCAAGCTTTAGATTGGGCTACTTCAGATTCATGATGTGGAAACAATAAATCCATTCCGCCACCATGAATATCAAAGGTTTCGCCCAAATATTTTTTGCTCATAGCAGAACATTCTATATGCCATCCTGGAAAACCTTTTCCCCACGGACTATTCCATTGCATGATGTGTTCAGGGCT